>JAAVFY010000053.1 GCA_014800515.1 Bacteroidales bacterium | reverse complement strand
GAGTGAAGGAGCTTAGCGNGCTAAGCGACTGAGTGACAAGGTCAAGATGGCCAAAATTAGCCGCATATATCATATTAAGATACTTTCAAAGCTACTGAGTTATTATATCGTTTAATTTTTCTTAGCTACTTATAATCCTCAAATTCAATAGNCGTATGCTAAATAAATTACTCCTTAGGGTGTTCTCCACTATGCAATCTGACATTCTCAGTAAATTTATATGTCTTCTCCTGTGTNTTGCGGGAGCNGNTNCCGTNTNTGCTTACAGGATGCACGTGACAGTNAGGGATGTCACCGGTGCNAAACTGAAATGCAAGACTATCTTCGCAAGCGAAAAAGACAATAATTTTATTGAAAGAGCCGAATACTGCCCCGAAGACACTACTTTTATCTTCAATTCTTTGCCCGAGCATCCCATCTTTATCAATACAATTATAGATAATGATACGGAAGATCTCTGGACGGGCGAACAAAACGAACCTCAGGACTCTCTCTCCATCAACCTCCCGATAGACTATACCTCNACTCAACTCTCCGAGCTGGTGGTAAATTCCGATCCCCGCCTTATCACCGATGACCGAACGGTATATCGCCCTACTTCCCGGCAGAAAAAATCTGCCCATGACGCCACCGGGCTGCTTTTATCCATGAATATACCGGAACTGAAAATCAATCCTGTCTCAAACACGGTCACTACCATCGCCGGCGACGGCATCTCATATTTTATAGACTATATACCGGCCACCCCCGCACAGATTGAGAATCTACGTACTTCTGACGTGAAAAGTGTCGAAATCTTCGACTCTCCCTCAGACCCGGTCTTCAGNGGTGAAAGACATGTCGTCAATTTCATCCTCGTGAAATATGAATACGGAGGTTACACCAAGCTTTCTGCATCTCAATATATCGTCACNCCTCTCACCAACTATGGCNTATCCTCCCGCTTTTCTTTCCGGAATTTCATTTTTGAAGCCGGACTCAACGGCAAATTNCACAAACTCTCGCATCACAGCAGCTCAACTGANAATTCCTTTCAGCTACCCTCGGATGAATTGCTCTGGAAGGAGACGAAAACTTTTGACAATACTCCTTCCGACTCCGAGGAAGCATANCTCATGATGCACTATGGCACAAAGTCTTTCTCTATGTCGCATACTATCGGATTGAATCATGCAAAGGACAGATTGGCTTCTCTCTCGGAAATCANTTATAGCAATCCTCCTTTATCNCCGGAACATGCTGCTATCTCTCAGGATTCCAAAGGACTCAGCCCTTACTGGCAAGGGAATTTCCAGTTTATCTTCCCTCACGGATGGGACCTTACGGTAGACCCTTCCTTCACATTCGCTGACAACTCTTACATATATGACTACGGCCTGCCCGGGAATCCNATNATCAACAACGCTGCCGAAGACACATATTTCGCCTCTCTGCATATCAACGGAGGTAAAGCTTTCGGCAACGGACACCGGCTGAATCTCGCTCTCCACACCAATCATCAGTCTTTTGATATTGATTATACAGGCTCNTCNCCTGCAAAAATCAACTCTCATGAAACNGAATTCAATTTCTCTCCCTCTCTGTCTCTGAATCTCCGGAAGGTGGGTCTCTACCTTTCAGCCGGTATTGGCAATCTCAATACATCNATNAATTCAGAGTCACAGTCTGATCTCCTTCTGAGATATTATNTCAATGCCAATTANANAATCAATGCNCACCANCGNCTTTCCTTCTCCTCCCAACTCAATTACATCGATATTCCNCTNAACCNNANGTCGCCGAATATNATAATGTCCAACAGACTNGAGGCCAAACAAGGAAATCCGGATCTTAAACCGACTGTATACTCCCGTCAGAGCATACAATATCTCACCTTCCCTCTGCCGTGGCTCTCGCTCTCTGCNTTCGGCAGATTTGACAGATATTCCCGCGCACTGGCTATGACCGTGACTCCCGTCCATTTTGATAATGAATCTATAACACTCTTATCCTCAACCGAAAATTCCGGTTTCCAAAATATTCTTTCCGCCGGCATGGGAGCCAATCTTTCTCTGCTCTCCGANAAATTATCTTTCGGCTTCAACGCATCTTACTCTTCAATGCNCCGACATGGGATTTATTCCATGAAGGATGATTTCTTCACATTCTCGGCTTTTGCCTCTTACTATCTCGGCAATTTCTATATCAAGCCTTTCTATTCCCACTCGGTCAACTCCTACACCAATGTGGCCGTCACGAAATATCCCTCCACTTATCAGATTTNTCTCGGATGGAGCAACGGCAATCTCAATATCTCGGCCGGAGCACGGAATTTCTTCCNATCAAGCTGGAAGAATGCTGTCACTCATATATTCGGCACCGACTACTCCTCTCTCCTGACTGAATATGGAGGATTGAGCCATCGCGGATTTTTCGTGAGTCTATCCTACTCTTTTTCCTACGGCAAGAAAATCGGTCAGCAAGACTACAACCATCCCTCCAACAATATCGAGAGCGGCATCGTCAAATGACCGGTTGCCGGGTCAGAATTTCATCTAAATTTCCATCGCTGTCGGCTCTTCTGCCGATAGCGATTTTTTTATATGACAGAGGAGGATTAAGACTCCTTTCCACAAAAAATGTTAATGCAGGGGCGGCGTATTTTCGAGGGAATTTCGCAAGTTGAAGAGGGAGTGTAGCGAGCTACACGACCGATGAGACTTGGCGAAATTCACCGAAAAGACGCCGGACGGAGGAAACTTTTTCATGAGATGTCTCTGCTATTTCGGTATAAGGTGTGAGATATGTCCCCATACCATTATGGCCGGGGTAATGTCCTCATATGGAATCATGATTTATTTGAAATACCTGAGCATGAAGAATACACATCCTGCGATGGACAAATGGGCGGCCACTTTCAGCAGAATCTCGTAGTTGCGTGTAAGAAGGCGGTAGTTTCACATCCATGAGAAATTACGCTCCACCACCCATCTGCCTTCTATCGGAATGAAACTCGGAGTCCCGAAGTTTGACTTCACGCACTCAATGAATACGCCGTCCACATCACAAATATCAAGCCGGATGAACCGTCAAACGAGCCGAATGTGAAATAATGTTATTGCACTCGGCGATTCCATGGAATGAAGTTACCATAAGGTCTCCCAGATTTCAGCCATCTTCGGCCTTTTAACTCAGTCGCATAGCTCGCTATGCTCCTTCGCCTGCAAGGCCAAATCTGGCTAAAATCTGTGACCCCTACATTAACATTTTTTGTGGAAAGGAGTCTTAGTTCCGACGTACTGATTATACCCATCAGCAGTATGCCACTGCTTTAACTTTTCTTAGCTTCTCAGGACGATATCCCGTTTCAATCACAATCTACAATTCCCAAGCAACCTGCCTCTGATACCCCCAAGCTCAATACAAGATATAACCCCGGCCTTCTATTATGAAGGCAGACCAGTAATATTCTTCTTTTATCCCTCTCTAAGCTTCTTACGAATCTCAGCAAAAGAATGATAGTTTTTTTTTGTAAATTAAGATTAATTTTCTTAATTTTGTCTGCAATTACATAACTAAAATCATAATCAAATGACACATCGCATCCAGACAACGTTGGCTCTTCTGATTGTGCCGCTTTTAGCCGCCGCTTTCTCGTTCAGCGGTTATGTGGTGGATATGGCCGACCATTTCCCTCTGCCGGGAGTAGAAATAAAGCTTTCTTATCCGGAAACATCTGATTCTGTGGTGAGTGTGTCTGTTACGGATTCTTCAGGTGCTTTTCTTATCGATAATCTCCCGAACGGAAGAGTGAGGATCATGTTCACCCATCAGGATTATGAGGAGAAATCGGTTGAGATCCCTTTGCAGAATAACATCTCGGGGTTTATAATGCCTCTTACAAAACTGCCACCTGTCGATAACACAGATGCGACAGCTCTTGATGAATTGGTTGTTACCGCCGATATACTCAAACAATATGCTGACCATGACGTGATGTATCTGTCGGCCGCCAACCGAAATTATGGNGTNAATGCTCTGGATGCCATATCTTCTCTGCCGCTGTTTATCTCGGATGTCAACGCCGATAACCTCCGCACTGCCTCGGGGAANGATGTAGATGTCATTATCAACGGACGACGCGCCACTTTTGAGGAACTCAAGAATCTTAAGGGAAGTGACGTCCTNAAAGTGGAATATTATGAGAATCCTCCTGCNAAATTCGCTCCTTTCTCCTCCACTGCCCTTGTAAACGTCATTCTTAAGCAACCCTCAAAATTAAAAGTTACAGGCAATATCTCGGCCTTTTCGAGTCTGCGCTACCCCAATGCCGGAGGAAATATCGGCATCGTCCTGACAGACCCTAAGAATTATTTGAATATTTTTGACGCGGGTCAATTCTTCAATGTAAATAATCCCTCGGGCTATAGGACAACTTACGATTATGAAGATCTAACAAACATATACAGTGTATCTTCCGGTAAATATAAGAGAACGCAAAATAATCTCTCAGCCTCCTATCAGTGGCTGCACGGAAACAATATCTTCTTCGCCAATATTACCTATACCACTCAAAAATCAAATACATTATCACCCAAACAGTGGGAGCAAATCACTCCCTCTCAACATATAACGGACGGCAGTCAGACCGAATCGCTGTATTCTCATCTCGACATGCTGAGTCTCGACCTCTATTACAGCCATACATTCAACCGAGGTAATTCTCTGAGTGTCGACATCGTAAACAGTCTTAATAAATCGGCTTCAACCACCGATTATATGCANCACGATGAGGACAATCAAATCATTTTTGAATATGACTTTTTCTCCCGCAACAGAGTCTACTCGATGATTGCCAACGTGATGTATGACCATCCTCTTCCCAACGGACGTTTCTCGGCATCGTTGAAAAACCATTATGTCAAACTTTCGCAAAACTTTCAAAACGGCTTTCTCAATTCTAATTCTGCCNTAAACCGCAATATCAGCGACATGACGGATGCCGACGTNAGCTATGCCGGNCAGTTCGGAAAATTCACTCTGAACGCCAANATGANNCTGCAGAATAATTATAACTCTCTGCAGGGTGTGGTCAGTATCAATAAGTTTTATTTCAAACCTAAAATCTTGCTGAAATACANCCCTGTCAACCCGTTGACATTATACGCCCATGCATGGATAGAAACACTCATCAACAGCATGGGACGTCAGAACGACAATATCACATACGTCGACACTTATTATCTTCAGCAGAATAATCCCGATGTCAAGGACAACNTGCGTTATTGTGAAAGCCTTTCTTTTCAACTCCTGCTGCCGTTGCCTCATGCTTCCACTCTGCTGATCGGGGGCGGCCCTNNATATCGCTATACACCCTCCCCTTATATGGNGCTCGTCTCGCTTCGGGAACTTGAAACAGACGGCCGGCGGGAAATGTATTATGTGAGTCGGCCCGAAAAACTTTCTTTCCTGAACGAAGTGGAATATTCCCTTTATCTCAACTGGCAAAAAGGCACAAAATTCTCTATCNCTCCNTNATTATACGGAATCCACACGGCCTATAACACTCCCTCGGAGAAGATTCGCTTCAATAATATCAGGCTGCAACTTGAGACCACCTATTCTTTCAACCGCTTTAACACAAGGGTTTATGTCCGGACTCCGTCGAAATCTTATTCGGGTAATCGACTTAGATACACCGGATGGGCGGCAGGTGCTTCTCTCAACTGGCAATACCGGGATTTCTTCGCGTCGCTCNAATATAACTATANGCAACCTGATAGCTGGTCGCTTACGGAAGTGCCGGGATTCTCGTATAAATTCTCTGAGNTTTCCTTAATCACCGACCATTCCATAATGCTGACAATAGGCTATTCCTTCGTGTGTGGCAACAAGCAGACCAATACCAATATGATGAAGAAACTCAATAATGCCGAGTCGGAAACGGGNCTTTAGTCAGCACGCTCTAATGGCCGCCGTCTAATATTTTGCGGCTTCAGCAATTATTCGCTAAATTTGTATCGCCGTCAGGCCGATAGGCCGNCGGCGATTATCTTTTTTCTCAAGTAGCTACACAGNTACTTANAAGATTTATTTTTTTCCTTTTTTCAATATGAAGTTCCGACGNAAGGATTATGTGCATCAACAGGATGCCATGCAGTGTGGTGTGGCGTGTCTGGCNATGGTGGCGTCCTGCTTGGGTGTGAGATATTCGCTGCCCTTTCTCTCCGAGCGATGCACACCCACAGCCGAAGGGGTATCGCTGCTCGGCATAGCCGACGGAGCCAAGGCTATCGGACTGGAGACAANAGCTTATAAGACGAGTGTCGATGCGCTGCGGGAGATGACGCTGCCGGCTATCATACATTGGAACCAGAATCATTTTGTGGTGCTCCACAAAATATCCCGCCATGGCTCCCGATTCCATGTCGCCGACCCCGGAAAGGGGATGACGTCTTATTCCCTTGAGGAGTTTATGAGCCATTGGGCCTCGGGCGAACGCGATGGCACACCTTTCGGAATTGCCATGACTTTCGCACCCACTGATAANTTTGGCAGTGTGGAGGATTCGCAGGCCGGCTCGGGCCGCTCCTTGCGATTCATCGCCGGCTATCTCAATCGCTATCGCCGATATTTCCTGCAGATTCTCCTCGGACTTCTCTTCGCCTGTGTGCTCCAGTTGGCGATGCCTTTTCTCACACAGGCTCTTGTAGACAAGGGTATTCATCGGCAAGACCTCGGCTTCGTATGGCTCGTGATGATCGGCGAACTGATGATTGTGGCAGGACGCACCGTCACCGATTTCATCCGCCGATGGTTGCTGCTCCATGTCTCGATGCGTATCAACGTCTCTTTGGTCAGCGACTTTATCATAAAACTGCTGAAACTTCCGATGCCTTTCTTCGAGACTAAGCAGACGGGCGATATTCTCCAGCGTATGTCGGATCATAGCCGCATACAGTCGTTTCTCACGACGCAGGTGCTCGATCTGCTTTTCACTGTCACGAGTTTCGCGGTCTTCAGTGTGGTCCTGTTCATCTACAGCCCGCTGGTGTTCACGGTCTTCATGGCCGGNAGTGCGCTCTATGCCGTTTGGATCAGCACTTTCCTGCATCGCCGGAAGGTGATCGACTATGAACTCTTCGAGCAGCAGGCGCGCAATCAGAATCTCACCTACCAGTTTATCACCTCCATGCAGGAGGTGAAACTACAGAATTGCGGAGGCCGGCGCNGAGAGGAGTGGGAGGATATTCAGGCCGACCTCTTCCTGATTCAGATGAAGTCGCTGCGGCTGCAGCAGACTCAGGAGGCGGGCAGCATCTTCATCAATGAGCTTAAAAATATCCTGGTGACGGTGCTCACGGCGGCCGCCGTAATCCGCGGTGACATAACGCTGGGTGCAATGNTCGCCATACAGTATATCCTCGGCCAGCTCAACGCTCCGGTGAGCCAGATGATGGGATTCGTATATTCGCTGCAGGATGTGAAGATATCGCTCGAACGTATCAATCAGGTGCATTGCTCGCGCGGCGAGGCGGAGAAGGAACTCAATCTTTCACATCCGGCCGATGCCAACGAGGGAATCGAATTGCATGACCTGGAGTTTAAATATGACCGGCACGCCCGGGTGAANACCATCGACCGTGTGTCGCTCTCCATCCCGAAAGGAAAGACCACGGCTATTGTGGGGGCCTCCGGAAGCGGAAAGACCACTCTCGTGAAACTGATGCTCGGATATTTCTCGCCTTCGGGCGGAACTCTCATGGCGGCCGGACGTCCGCTGGAGCATTATGACATGGAGTGGTGGCGGTCACGATGTGGCGCGGTNATGCAGGAGGGAGTGATCTTCTCTGANTCTATTGAACGCAATATCGCTGCTGACGATGGCCCCGTCGACCGCGAACGCCTTCTCAAGGCGGCCTCACTGGCCAATATCGATGAGTTTGTCAATTCTCTCCCGCTCGGTTTCCGCACTAAGGTGGGACGCGACGGCACAGGGCTTAGCCAAGGACAGAAACAACGGATACTGATCGCAAGGGCCGTATACCGCAATCCTGACTTCATCTTCCTTGACGAGGCCACCAATTCGCTGGACGCAAGCAACGAACGTGAGATCGCATCGCGTCTCGAGGATTTCTATAAGGGGAAGACAGTAGTGGTAGTGGCCCACAGACTTTCCACTGTCAGGAATGCCGATAATATTGTGGTGCTTGACAAAGGGCGAATTGCCGAACAGGGTACACACACCGAACTGATTGCCCTGCGCGGTCTCTATTATCATCTTGTGAGTAATCAACTTGAATTGGGGACCTGACAATTCTTTAATGGACATATCTGTCCGAATGTGGCTTTTAAAATGAAAAAACATCATATCGACCCTCAGGGTGATCCTCCCGCAGCTCCACGCAGCAGACGCCTCCGCGAAATCATGGACTCTCCGCCGGGATTCTGGCTCAGGGGCGGCATCGCGCTGACGTGTGTTCTCTTTGCGGTTCTGTTTCTATTGCTCTGCCTCATTCCTATGGAGCGGTATGGCGGGGTCTCTATCATTTCTTATCTTCTGANGTAGATAGGTAGCTAAGAAAAATTAAACNATACAACAACTAAGTGGCTTTGAAAATTATCGCGCATCTATCATATTATCAATTTTTCTTAGCTACTTATTATTAATTGTTCNCNACTTACTTAAATAATGATTCCTGATTTAAAATTCATGCGAGAGTCGTTTGATTCGTTCCGCGCCTCTATATTCGGCTGCCCCATGCCCGCNCCGNAGTTTGAACTGACCCGCGCAGCTACTTTCCGCGGAAAGTTCATTTCGCGCCGTGTCAGAGGTCGTCTCACTGAAGCCACTATCCGCCTGAGCCTTAATTTCGACCTTCCGCNCCGGGAATGGGAGGATGTAATGATACATGAGATGATCCATTATCTGATCGCTCTCAAAGGGATACAGGAGACACCTCACGGCCCTACTTTCCGCCGNATGATGAGCGAAATCAATGAGAAGCACGGACGCGACATACGGATCTCGCATCGNGCCCCGGCATCCGAAAAACGGAATACGGTTCTCCCTTCTCCGGATATGCCTGTGCGCCGCCACTATGTCTGCGTGGCGCGTCTTGCCGACGGCAGAATGGGGCTGTTCCGCGCCGCTGCCTCGCGCCTCTTCCGCGTGTGGGATCTGATGAAGGAATATCCGGAGGTGACCGACTGGCGCTGGNTCGGATCGGTGGACCGNNCNTTCAATGCTATCCCGAAGTCGCTCAACGGTGCGCTGTACGTCGTCAAAGACTATTCACAATGGCTCGGACCGCTGCGTCTCTCCGTCGGTCTCTTCCGCAATCTCGACCGCATCATGCCTCTCTCTCACGCCTCTGACGATCTTCCGGATTGGCTCGACGCCAATTTCCCGGAGTGATCCNGCCNCNATTTTCCACATTTTGATATATCCCTGTTTTTTCTTAATTTTGCAGTTTAAGCAGCAAAGTTGTAAAATGGAAAAGAAATTCAAACGCACTCTGATCACCTCGGCACTCCCCTACGCCAATGGCCCGGTNCATATCGGCCATCTCGCGGGTGTATATGTGCCTGCCGATATCTACGCACGCTATCTCCGCCTGAAGGGGGAGGAAGTGATGTTCGTGGGCGGCAGCGACGAACATGGTGTGCCTATCACTATAAAGGCTAAGGCGGAGGGAGTCACTCCGCAGGATATCGTCGACCGCTATCATAATATTATCAAAGATAGCTTCGCCGAGCTGGGTATCTCTTTCGATGTCTACGGACGCACCACGTCTGACACTCATCGCCAAACAGCTTCTGATTTCTTCCGTCGCCTCTATGAAAAGGGGGAGTTCGTGGAGAAATCCTCGATGCAGCTCTATGACGAAAAGGCCGACCAGTTTCTGGCTGACCGCTATGTGNCGGGGAAATGCCCGCATTGCGGCAATGAACGTGCCTACGGCGACCAGTGTGAGGCGTGCGGCACGTCGCTCAACGCCACCGACCTTATCGACCCGCGCTCGGCTATCACAGGCAATACGCCGGTGCTCCGCGAGACTAAACACTGGTATCTCCCCCTCGACAAGTGGGAACCGCGTCTGCGTCAGTGGATTCTGGAGGAACATAAGGAGTGGAAACCCAACGTCTACGGGCAGTGCAAATCATGGCTCGATATGGGGCTGCAGCCCCGCGCCGTGAGCCGCGACCTTGATTGGGGTATTCCGGTGCCGGTGGAAGGCGCTGAAGGGAAGGTGCTATACGTATGGTTTGACGCCCCCATCGGATATATCTCCAACACGAAGGATGCCGCNCCGGAGGATTGGGAGAAGTGGTGGAAGGATCCGGAGACACGTATGCTCCACTTTATCGGCAAGGATAATATCGTGTTCCACTGCATCGTCTTCCCGGCTATGCTCATGGCCGACGGCTCTTACAATCTCCCTGAGAATGTTCCGGCAAATGAATTCCTGAATCTGGAGGACGACAAGATATCTACTTCGCGTAACTGGGCCGTATGGCTTCATGAATATCTGCGCGATCTTCCGGGCAAGCAGGATGTGCTCCGCTATGTGCTGACGGCAAATGCTCCGGAGACCAAGGATAATAATTTCACATGGAAGGATTTCCAGGCTCGCAATAATTCGGAACTTGTGGCCATCCTCGGCAATTTCGTCAACCGNGCCACTGTGCTGATCCATAAATATTATGACGGCTCGGTGCCGACTCCGGGCGAGTTCACGGCTGCCGATATGGAGACGCTGGAGGAGATCAATGCCTCTGTGCGTGCCTGTGCGGAGAATCTCGACCATTTCAAATTCCGTGAGGCTCTCAAGGACGCCATGAATGTGGCCCGTATCGGAAATAAGTATCTTGCTGACTCCGAACCATGGAAGCTCGTCAAGACCGACCCCGACCGTGTGGCTACAATCCTCTATCTCGCTGTCCAGATTTGTGCTAATCTCGCTATCGTCTGCGAACCGTTCATGCCATTCATGAGTGCTTCGCTGTCCAAGCAACTTCGTATGGAGCTTCTGAAATGGGATATGGNCGGACGATCCGACCTGATTCAGCCGGGCACAACTATCGCTGCTCCGGAGCTCCTCTTCGAAAAGATCGAGGATAGTGTGGTGGAGCAACAGATCGCCAAGCTTCAGCAGGCCAAAGAGCAGAACACTATCAACGCATGGCGTCCGGAGGAGATCAAACCTACTGTTGACTTCCCCNCTTTTGAAAAACTCGATATTCGTGTCGGCACTGTCCTCGAATGCGAGAAGGTGCCCAAGGCCGACAAACTGCTCAAATTCCGCATTGACGACGGCATGGGCGGACGCACTATCGTGAGCGGNATNGCCAAGTANTACAAGCCCGAGGACCTCGTAGGCAAGCAGGTACTTTTCATCGCNAACTTCGAGCCTCGCAAGCTCAAGGGAGTGGTATCGGAAGGAATGATCCTGAGTGCCGTTGANGCTGACGGAAGCCTCGTGGTGGCATCCCCTTCGAGCGAAGTGAAGCCCGGAGCATCCGTAGGCTAAAACCCCGGTCAANCAACGAAAAAACATATATACAAGAGTCCTCGGGTCAATGACCCGAGGACTCTTGTNTATATGTGCTATTGAAAGCCGCAATCTGCTTGCTCCAACTGTCTGATACCCTTGAATCCCATAATCAGTGTGTTGTTATGTTATCAACTCTCTCAATTGAGAGTTTACCAAAAAACCAGCTAAAGCTTAGTGACCCCGAGATGTCACTGTTATATTTTTTAATGATTGAAAAATCATGGCTTGCTTCTATTGCAGGAGTCAGCCCAAAATGGTTATTTGTGTGTCGGCAAACATTCCATGAATAACCATGCCCAAAAGTACAAATTTATTCGGACAGCAGATATATAGTCATCTCATAAAATCACTTGATCGCAAAAAATGTATTACTCCGGAAAACCATCAAATAATTGTTTTTTCACTCATCACAGGAGAATCGGCATTCCGGAAATGAACCGCATATATAGCTGCGATGACCATTATGGTTCACATAACGCAGTCTTCCACCACAGCGAGGACAAATTCCATACCTGATAGACCGTTCTGTCGACTTCGCTATTTCTCTTACATATCCCACATGATCACGCCGCGCATCGGAGGCGCCAAGCAACGACCCTTCTATCGTCGAAGCAACCTCTCTGAGCTCGTCACGTTCAATCAGCCGACGACGACGCTCGATCTCGTATTGCAAATCATTTATGGACACAACAATCTTACTCTGGTCAAGTGTGACAGGCTTCTTCCNCCATAGGAACGAGAGAAACGTCCTTCTAAGCTCCTTTTCAGGTTGCAGTGTGCGTTTATATCTCCTGGCGGGTAAAAAGCGTCTGTGACGCACGATATCGTCAGAAGCAATATCAACACCGGATGCCCCGGTGAATACGATCATGGATATATAGGGCAAATCAAACTCCTCGGACAATAATTTTCTCACAGCTTTCAGGTGTGTNTCGTTCTGAAGGAGGGGATTATAAAATGNTCTCTCCGTATCACCGACATATTGATGCCAATACTCCGCGTGCTCATAGCCCCTTATATACCCAACATGACTCTTGGTCTCAATNACGAAAATNCCACGGGTTGATATGACAAGATGGTCAATCTGANTGCTTCCACCCCTCCCAGTCGGAATCATAATATCATTTAAGACAATACTNTCCTTTCGCTTCAAACGCGACAGAACATCACACACAGCCGANTCCCCTTCACGTCCCCNACGTTCAAGCCGCAGTCGCAAAGTATGACGNCGCCACCAACCACAGACTGCCGCAACTGCCGCTACAGCGACAATAACAATTCCAATCAAACCATACATCATAGTTACGATACCTCTTGCGGCATCTGCTGAAACAAATTCGANACTCNAAATGCANCTACGCCGCTTCNCTATTTTTTCAGGACATTNCNTTTCTCTCAAATATATATAAATCATATATATAAAAAGAAAGAGGCCGGAGCATNTGCTTCGGCCTCTTGTTAAGGTGGCGATTACCTACTCTCCCGCTTTCGCAGTACCATCGGCGTGATAAGGTTTAACTTCTCTGTTCNGAATGGGAAGAGGTGGAGCCCTTATGCTATC
>JAAVFY010000052.1 GCA_014800515.1 Bacteroidales bacterium | reverse complement strand
TCACTCCGAGCACAATCCATCCGCCGGAGGTATTTGAGAACGCGCTGACGCTTTCCCAGATATTCTTCGGCAACTCGGATTTTGCAGCCTTGACTTCAAAATCCTCCCATTCTATGTCGCGCAGCTTCGCTACAAGCTCATCCTTTGTCATTTCAACTGCAATTTAATAATCGCGAGTGGAAACTTAGCGAATATCAGTCGAAAACCGGTTCGCGATGCCAACGGCAAAGTTATCCACCGCAAAATTACGAAAAATCTGTTAATAAACCGCTATGTTTGAGTATGGAACGCCCAATATTGAAGCAACAAAGTTTCCAATAAGAAGTGCAACGGCATTCTCCTCACTCCTCCTCAGGGGAAGGCCGCGCGCCGAGGGGGCTGAGCAAGCCCCCGTTGAGCGCACCAGCGCAAAAGATAACTTTTGACCGAATTTAACCTGCAACATAAAAACGGAGACCGTAGTCTCCCTGCAATTAAGTAATTTTGTGCTGCAAATGAAAAATTATAATCACCTAACCGCAGAGCAAAGATACACAATAGATGTGTGTACTCCGACAAAAAAGAGCAGAAAAGAGATTTCAGATACCGTCGGAATCTTAGAACAGACCCTCAGCAGAGAGCTGAAGCGTAACTGTGGTCAACGCGGCTACCACTGGCGACAAGCGCAAGCCAAAACCGACGACCGTCAGCGTAGATTGCGGCACTACCGCAAGTTAACCATTGAAATCCGTAATTTCATACGTACTAAAATAACAAATAAGCAATGGTCACCAGCACAGATATCCGGCTACCTCCGCAAAAAGGGGGAGCCCAGTGTCTGCGTGGAGACCATATATGCATACATACGCGCTGACAAGGAAAATGGCGGCGATCTTTGGAAGTATTGCCGACACCAACTCAAACACAGCAAGCGTCAGGTTTCTGCTCCATACACTGCTGTTCAGAACCGAACGATGATAGATGAACGGCCTGAGGACTGAGACGGCTCTACTCCAGGTGACTTTGAGATGGATACAATAGTTGGAAAAGACGGCAAAGGCGCAATCGTCACACTGGTGGAGCGCAATACCAATTTCACGTTCGCCCGCAAGCTACCTGAAGGAAAAAACGCCAAAGCATTGGCTGAAATGGTAGTAATCATGCTACTCCCGTATTAGGGAAAATAAGGTCTATCACAACGGATAACGGCAGTGAGTTTGCTGAGCATCTCTATATCGTTAAACGTCTAAAAAACAAAATATTCTTTGCGCATCCCTACTCTTCTTGGGAGAAGGGATGCGCAAAGAATATCACAACAAACTCATCAGGCAATACATTCCTAAGGGGACAGACTTTAATACTGTGTCCGATGAAATGCTAAAGCCGATAATTATCAAAATAAACAAGCGACCGAGACTGAAACTTGGTTTTTCATCCCCGGTCGCCGAGTTCTTCAAATTTATTGCCTAATTTTGCACTTGCAGGTAGAATCTGCGTAGTTCGTCGTATCCTTAACCTACTCTTTTTTATGAGATAGGATTTAAGTAACTCCAATATGAAAAAACAAATGGGAATTGTTCTTATTATCGTTGGAATCGTGATAGCCGCGAGTGGCGCAGTCCTACTGATTTCCGGAGGAGCAATTTCTTCGGTATGGCCTCCATAGCCGAGTATCAGGTGCTCAAGCTCGTTATTGATCACTACCTTCAATGTATTCCTGCCTCAATTAGTGATATATCTAAAATGCGTATAATAATTGCGCAGTCTTTCTACCGTGGCGATATCCAATCATAATGAAGTTATCCAAACTTATTTTTAGATTAATCCTTCATTACAATTTCCATAATTCGTAAATAAGGTTAAACAACTTCAATATCAACCCAAACGAATATGAAGACAATCGACGGATTTGACGTGAAAATATTTACGGACAACGTTGACAATACGGCTTTGGAGCAGATAAAGACTCTGCTTTCTATCGATGTATTCTCCGACAAGAAGATACGTATCATGCCTGATGTGCATGCCGGAGCCGGCTGCGTTATAGGCTTCACCGGCGACCTTGGGGATAAGGTGATTCCAAATATCGTGGGAGTGGATATAGGGTGTGGTATGCTGGTTCTCAATCTCGGAAAAATCACCGGGATTGATTTTCATGCCTTTAACGAGCATATCCAAAATAATATCCCGTCAGGAAAGATTGGTCGTGAGTATAGGCTCGGGTTCGGACCGCTTGTGGGAGAGGAAATGGAAATCTATCGTGAGGCAAAGAAACTTGTGGCTGATATGTATTGCTACCGGGAGCTGAAAAATAGCGGCAGAATAAATAAGTCTATCGGTTCGCTCGGCGGCGGTAATCATTTCATTGAGCTTGATAAGGATGAAGAGGGAAATGTATATCTCGTCATCCATACCGGCTCACGTAATCTCGGCAAACAGGTGGCCGACATCTATCAAGCTAAGGCTATCAAGCATCTTACGGCCGGAGCTGATAAGTTTGAACAAAAAGTAAAGCAGACCATTGAAGAATATAAAGCCTCCGGACGTCGTACTGAATTACAGTCTGTGATCAAGAAGATGCGTAAAGAGCTCCGGAAAGCCATGCCGTCTCTTCCTGCCGACCTATGCTATGTAGAGGGAGAGACCAGAGAAGAGTATATCCACGATATGCGTCTTTGTCAGCGATGGGCTGTGCTCAACCGTAAGCTGATTTCGCTTCTGCTGCTGAAGTTTTTCGCAGAAGTAAGTGTAATAGAGGAGTTTGAATCTATCCACAACTATATAAGTGATGACAATATTATCCGTAAGGGGGCAATATCGGCCGCCAATGGAGAACGCTGTATTATTCCGTTGAATATGCGTGACGGTTCATTGATCTGTATCGGCAAAGGAAATCAGGATTGGAATAACTCCGCGCCTCACGGTGCCGGCCGTGTGTTGAGTCGCACCCAAGCGTATGAGAAAATCTCGATGGAAGACTTCAAGCAATCCATGCAAGGAATTTACTCCGAATCTGTCAACGACTATACCCGCGATGAGTCTCCGATGGTATATAAACCGGCCGAAGAGATCATTGCCAATATCGGCGACACGGTGAACATAGCCTCTATCATTCGCCCGATTTTCAACTTCAAGGCGTCAAAATAATAAAGCATGTTCTCGGAATGATAAAGGGATTGTATTCACTGTAAGTAGCTAAGAAAAATTAATAATATGATAGATGCGCGATAATTTTGAGTCAGGTTGGCCGCGGAGCGAAGGAGCTTAGCGAGCTAAGCGACTGAGTGACAAGGTCAAGATGACCAAAATTAGCCGTATATATCATATTAAGGTATTTTCAAAGCCACTTAGTTATTTATCGTTTAATTTTTCTTAGCTACTTACTATAAACCTGACAATTACCTTAGCTTACGAATCTCCACCCTTTTTATCTTCCGGAAAACAAATAATTTTGCGAACAGAATGGCAGTAGAATTTATATCTGACACCGACCATTATAATAAGGTTATAACACGAGTGTCCTCAGTGAGGAAAGCTCTATGGATCGGCACTGCCGATATTAAAGACCTTCATGTAAAATCTGGAAATTCATCTGTTCCTTTTCTTGGAGTGCTTGCGAATCTTTTGAAACGAGGGGTGGAGATTCGTCTCATTCACGCTAAAGAACCGGGACCGGCTTTCCGTGAGGATTTTGACCGCTACCCTATCTTGACGACCGAACTTGAACGGATGCTCTGTCCTCGCGTCCATTTTAAGATGTTGATCTTTGATTTCAAGACTGCCTATATCGGCTCCGCCAACCTCACCGGAGCCGGTATAGGAATGAAAAGCACCAACCGCCGCAACTTCGAGTCCGGAATCCTCACCGACGACACGACTCTCATAGAAGCCGCCATAGAGCAGTTTGACAGCGTATGGCGTGGCGACCACTGCCTACGCTGCGGTCGCCGCCAATACTGCTCCGACCCTATTAAATAAGACTGTCCCCACACACCACACCTTCATTTTAATTCGTTGTCCTGTGGCACCAGTTCGGAACGATATGAAACTGGAACGAAGCATTTATGAAATACCTCAGATTCTTGGGAAATCGCAGACAGACAAGACCCATCCGAGTGGCCTATCGGCAAATCGATTCCCAAAAATGTCAAAGTCCTTTATGGGTCAAGTGAACCATCTTTAACCACGTCCATTTTTAGTGGACGACAGCAGGTGCAGCTGCGGCTATAATGATTCAAAGTTATCCATTGATGTGTAAGACCTCGAAATCCTCCTTTGTCATTTTATAAAAGTGCTCCGTCCGTCTGTCTCCAAGAGGAGAAGTCACATCATAATCAGTATGATGATATTTGAATCCGCTCTTTTCACAGACTCGTTTAGATTTTATATTACCGTCATAAAATCCACACCATACCGTCTGCAGCTCCAGCTCATCAAAGCACCGTGACAGCAATGCCGTCACTGCTTCAGGAATTAATCCGAGCCCCCAATAAGGCTTGCCTATCCAATAACCGATTTCCGCCTCACCATGTTTCATTTCAGCAGAGTGCTTACTATCGGCCAACATGATTCCACAACAGCCTACAGGTTCGCCCGTCTCCTTCAACACAACTGCGTATGTATCCGGCGCGGCAAATACTGTCCTGATTATTTCAAGACTATTTTCCACCGAAGTATGGGGCGGCCAACCGGCAACCGGCCCCACGTCGGGGTCTTGTGCGTATTTGAAAAGATATTCAGCATCATCTTCTCGCCAAGGTCTGAGTATCAGTCGTTCTGTTTCCATCATTTTGATATTCCGGTTAAATCCATTACCATTTCAAACTGCTTATTCATCAAAGGAATATTCGTTCTCTTAAGGAAAGCAGGCAAAGATAGATTATCCGAAGGAACATTTATTACTTTGACAAAGTCAGTACACATCTGTCTAATTACTTCACAGAGTAGCTGCGAAGCAACGCCTTGTCTTCTATATTCTTCTTTAACTGCTATTTGAGTTAAATCACCACTTTTGCGGTCAAATACACAGAAGCCTACCAATTCATATAAGTCAAATGCTCCGAAACAAGTCAGGTCAGAGGCACCTCGCTCTATAGACTCTATGCTATTTTGCCATGACGGATAAAAATCACAGAACGTCTGAGCTTGTCTGACGGTATCAACATCAATCAATCCGATTCTGAGATTAGCACACTGATTGACGCTATGAATATTATCAATGTTGGCAATCGATTGCTTGAAACAGTCAAATTCTCTTGTTGTTTCAAATTGCATCCGTCGGTAAATGGTAATTGCTTTATGATTATTTTGCAGTACCTCCAACAGATATTGACTTATACCCGCTTGTCTTAAGAACGGCAGNGAGTATCTGAAGATTTCTTCGGCTAAACCACATCCTCGATATTCTTTTACCGTTCCTGTACCGGTATCATAAGCAGTCTGTATGCCGTTAAACATACCAATTCCGTTTAGTGTGAATGCTACAATTTTTCCGCCTTCAAAAGCAGCAAACGAAAGTTTAGGAATATATCCACGTCTTTTCAGNATAGACTGCACNTCGCTTTTATCAAAATGAATCTCATAGTCCGAGAACGCATTTGAAAAGCCCTCAAACAGCGTATCAAAACAGATATTCTCTAAACTTCGTATTTCCATATAATATTTCGTTGCTTATATTAAACCTTATTTNATAACAATGATTCGGTAAAAATTACCGAATCATTGTATAAATATTTATGATTTTAATTCAACCAACGAGTAATTAGTAGAAAAATATTTCAGTAATCCTGTCTCAAGGATTGGATATGTTGGAGGCGGGCGATGGCCTCGCGAAGAGGAAGACGGTGGTCGAAGGAGGAGGAGATTCCGCCGAGATAGAANGGTGATTCCGGATATGCGAGTACCTCGCCGAGCATTTCTATACGAGCTTGAATCATTGCCTTGCGGATGGTTGCGGCACGCCGTTGCGGACGTCCGTGTAATAAATGCATACGATAGGCCTGCCCCGCGCGATATATTTTTATCAATCCATGGATGGAATGGCTTACGAATACGCTTTTATGTTGCAAGGTCCCGATATTTGATCTTACTATATGGCGTCCGTTAATAGTGGAGTATACGGGATATTTCGTGATATGATGAGTTACGGAATTAACCAATGAATTGACAGGAATACTCAATTCCTCTTCACGCTCCCCAATATGAAAAAACAATGCATCATAATTCACCTTCCACTTCACCTCCCGTATATCATGAAAATGGAATACTGTCATCTGAGTCAGCGCAGTCCCTCCACGCCAGAATCCTCGCTCGGCACACATAAGCAACATCTCGTCATCGACAGCATAAGGGTCAAATCTGATAACCCTATCTTGCAGAATCGCTTTCAGCCGAGTCTCCGGGTCCATATCCTGCCACGCATTAATCTCATTTAGAACACTCTCCCTCTTCATTCCAACACATGTATTCAGGTAATTCTTCGTTCCATTATTCCAATAAACATTATTCCAATAAATAATACCTATAGGTCTTATTTATCAGATTAATACCCATTAAGGACAGCAAGAAATCAGCTCGCTTAGTTAAATAGCAAGTATTCTCCGCGTCACTCTAAACAGTATTGCACAAAATTAATGCTTTCCACCGAATTATGAATTCCCTCCCCACAAGAAATTTCTTTTACGAAGAANGTTAATGAACAAGTCTTAAATCGCTACATCAAGAATATCCTAAAAGATTTATCGGAAACTGTGCCGTCACTGAAAGAAAGAGNGCCGACCAAACTGACAATGAAACAGAAAGAGGCAATGCGCCGTGACAAGATAGAGCCGGAAACAGATCTCAATGGCAACGTAATCGTGCCGCGTTATGACTGCGTGACGAGCCATACCGCCCGACGCACAGGCATCATGAATATGTATCTGAGCCACAAGTACACCATTCTCCAGATGATGCACGTCAGCGGTCATAAGACNCAAAAGACNTTCATGGACTACATCAAGNTATCNTCCGANGAGATCGCCGATGAAATCGCNTCNATGTCNAAGAANGAGAGCGATATGTGGTAAAAAAATACTAAGNTAGAAATTTAGTGAAATTCCACACAATGGTTCATGTTATTTACTGATTTTTACTAATTTTGCAGTNATAGATGNTATTGATAGAATCATGAATAAACCTCTTTCCATTCCGAACAGAGAAGTTAAACATGATCTCGCCGATGGTACTATGAAAATGGGAGAGTAGGCAATGCCAACAATTCTAACCGAAGGCTCACCGGAGGTTGGGTCGCTCAATATTAACTACAGAACCAACTTACAATGTTTTATTTTTTGAAATTTTGGAAGTAGGTGACTGGCTTTGTTAGGTAGCAATGCCAGTCAC
>JAAVFY010000051.1 GCA_014800515.1 Bacteroidales bacterium | reverse complement strand
TTTGGCCATCTTGACCTTGTCGCTCAGTCGCTTAGCTCGCTAAGCTCCTTCGCTCCGCGGCCAACCTGACTCAAAATTATCGCGCATCTATCATATTATTAATTTTTCTTAGCTACTTAATTGTTCTTAGCTACTCAACGATCTGTATCCGATGATATCTCCTGAAGTCGGCGGGCCACACTCTCCATAAGCCACAGCGGGGTGGAAGTGGCGCCACAGATGCCTACACTCTCCACCCCTTCAAACCATTCGCTACGCAATTCCTCCGGTCCGGAGATATGATGACTGCGCGGATTCACTTCAAGACATCCGGCATAAAGCACCTTTCCATTGGAACTTTTGACACCGCTGACAAAGACCACCACCTCATGCGAGGAAGCAAAAGCCCTTATCTTCTCCATGCGTGTAGCCACCTGCCGGCAGATAGTGTCATACCACTCAAACCGATTGCCATGTAACCGATCGCGGATACGTTCCACTATTTCCGAAAAGCCGGAGAGTGATTTTGTGGTCTGCGAATATAGCAGAATATCGCGTGAGAAATCNACCTTGTCAAGATCCTCCGGACCCTGAATTACAATAGCCTCTCCTTGCGTCTGGCCGACAAGACCGTTCACCTCCGCATGTCCGTTCTTTCCGTAAATAAGGATCTGAGGTTTTCGTCCCTCCTTCTTCTCCTGAACGACACCATCGTCGTACGCCTGCTTGATTCGACGCTGGAGCTGCAGCACTACGGGGCAAGTGGCGTCGATCACCTCGATGCCGTTGCGGCGTGCCATGTCATACGTGGCCGGAGGCTCTCCATGTGCCCGGAGAAGCACGCGGGCGTTGTGGAGATTAGCCAGTTCCGCGTGAGTCACAGTTGAAAGGCCCTTGCGTCGCAACCGCTCCACCTCCTCAGTATTATGCACAATATCCCCGAGACAGAACAGCGAGCCCTCCAGACCAAGATGCTCCTCCGCCTTGCGGATTGCATTGACAACTCCGAAACAAAATCCGGAGTCCGGATCAATTCTTATGTCCATTATCGATGAGCNTTATCGCGACGNTATTTNGNCATACAAATCNAGAAGCCAACGCATTTGGTCGGCGGGAGNCATATTATCATTGTCAAGCAGCCGGGCATCATCGGCCTTGCACAACGGCGACTCCTCCCTATGAGAGTCAATATAGTCTCGCTCGCATATATTGGAGTAGACCTCATCATAATCAGCCTTCACCCCCTTTGCNAGAAGCTCCTTATATCTACGCTTCGCACGTACCTCCGCAGAAGCATTCACAAAGACCTTCATCTCGGCCTCCGGGAAGACAGTCGTGCCAATGTCGCGTCCATCCATCACGATACCCTTCGTGGCTCCGAACTCCTGCTGGATAGCCACAAGCCTATGGCGCACCTCAGGGATGACAGCCACCGGACTCACAAGCTCGCTCACACGCATATCCCGGATTTCCGTCTCCACATCCTCCCCGTTAAGAAGAGTATGCTGCACACCATCCTCTCTGGCCGGTGCGAATCCTATATGTATTTCCGGCAACGCCGCTATCAGCGCNGGGCGATCGATACTGCCGTCGGAAAGAACCATGCCATGACGCAAGGCATAAAGAGTCACNGCGCGATACATAGCGCCACTATCGACATAAACATATCCTATCTCTCCGGCAAGCGCACGCGCCATGGTGCTCTTGCCGGACGAAGAATATCCGTCGATAGCAATTATAATTTTTCTCATCAGTATTGTTTACAAATATCACTCGAATTCTCGCAGCTTCCGGTCATCAGCGACCTCTGCGTTAACATTTTTTGTGAGGGGGGTCTTAGTTCTGACTATACGGAGCACCTGAGCCGAACGTGCGGGGAGATACATCTTCAGCCAGCCCTTGCCCGAAGGGGAATACAGCGGATCGGGAGACGTGAAATGACGCACCCCATCATCCACAAGGCCGAATCCTCCGAAGGCAGGAGAGTCGGAATCAAGCACCACCTCATACTCTCCGGCAGGAGCAAGAAATCCGTAGTCGGCAAATGACCGGGCCGGATTCCAGTTGAACACGAACAATAAGTCGCCACGCATGAAGGCCAGCACCTGGTCATCATCCTTCTCCCATAATTTTCTCACCGGGGAGGCCTGGAAATTATAGACCGACGAAACCAGTTTCACCATGTCATTGTCAAACCGATTGAGGAACTTATACTTAAGATCCTCGCGATCCACCAGATCCCACTGTCTGCGGGCATACTTATAGCTCCATCCGTTTCCCTCCCTCGGGAAGTCGATCCATTCGGGATGACCGAACTCATTACCCATAAAATTGAGATAGCCACCGTTGATTGTAGCAATCGTCACAAGTCTGATCATCTTATGCAGAGCCATGCCTCGAGCGACGATGCCATTGTCGTCACCGGTCATCATGTGCCAATACATCTCCTTGTCGATAAGCCGGAATATGATAGTCTTATCGCCGACGAGGGCCTGATCGTGGCTCTCACAGTAGGAAATCGTCTTTTCATCGGCTCGTCGGTTGGTAAGCTCCCAAAATATAGAGGTGGGATGCCAGTCCTCGTCTCTCTTCTCCTTTATGAGCTTTATCCAATAGTCGGGCACACCCATTGCCATCCGATAATCAAAGCCTATGCCGCCATCCTCAAATTTCACCGCCAATCCAGGCATTCCACTCATCTCCTCGGCAATCGTGATCGCATCGGGGTTGACATCATGAATCAGGATATTTGCAAGCGTGAGATAGGTGAGTGCGTTCGTATCCTGATTGCCGTCATAATAATCATCATACGAACCGAAAGCCTTCCCCAGACCATGGTCATAATAGAGCATGGATGTCACCCCGTCAAAACGGAAGCCATCAAACTTATACTCCTCCAGCCAGAACCTGCAATTAGAAAGGAGGAAATGGAGAGTATTGTCTTTTCCGTAATCGAAAAGAAGAGAGTCCCACGCAGGATGCTCCCTTCGCGAGTCCCCATAGAAATATAAATCAGGAGAGCCGTCAAACCGGCCGAGACCCTCCACTTCATTTTTCACGGCATGCGAATGAACGATATCCATAATCACAGCTATGCCAAGTGCGTGGGCATCATCAATAAGATGCTTCAGCTCATCGGGAGTGCCGAAACGTGAAGAGGCGGCGTAAAAGCTGCTGACATGATAACCGAAAGATCCATAATAGGGATGTTCCTGAATGGCCATTATCTGAATGGCGTTATAACCGTCGGCGGCTATACGCGGCAGAGTATTAGTGCGGAACTCCTCGTATGAGCCCACTCCCTCCCGGTCCTGCGCCATGCCGATATGACACTCATAAATCAGAAGTGGCCGCGTGTCGGGACGGAAATTATTTATCTTGAATCTATATGGATTCTCCGGAGCATAGACTTGGGCAGAGAATATCTTGGTATTCTCATCCTGCACCACCCTCCTGGCGTATGCCGGGATTCGCTCTCCGCTACCTCCAGCCCACTCCATGAGGAGTTTAAAGAGATCGCCGTTATGAATCATTTCCGGGCCGAAGTGTGCTTCCCATACGCCATTTCCAAGCGGATAGAGAGCATACGCCTGATCGCGAGACCAGTCGTTGAAGGTTCCCGTCAGATAAATAGCCGTAGCATTGGGAGCGTATTCTCTGAATACCCATCCTTTGTCATCGGGAAGTTTATGCAGGCCATAATATTCATAAGCACTCGCAAAGCGCACGAGTGATCCGTCGGTATTTTCGGTGATACGGGTAAGGACACGCAACACATCCTCATGCCTGCCCTCTATAGCTGCTGCAAAAGGTTCAAGCCAAGGATCGTGGCGGAGGAGATTTAGTTTCTTCTTTTCCATAAGAGGGAGTCTTAATAAGATTTCCAAGAAGAGACGGCTTGTCTTGCCTGAGCAAAGGTCTCTCAGTATATAACAATCAAAAGCTATCCTATGGTTTATACACGTAATCCTACCACAAAAGAATAACGTCAGGCACCTCCGCGTCTGCGGACACGGCTCTTGCGTCTTGCCTCCCTCTTTATCCTACGACGCTTATTCTGCCGTCGGGTCTGCTCCTCCGTCTTACCCTCCCAATCGACACAGGTCTTACGCGTACGAACCGTGGCAGGAGCCGGCGCCAAAGAGGCAGACTTCCGGAATTTCTTTCTGACAGGTTCGGGCAAAGGCCGTATATAAGCGTCAGAGTCCGACAGACCGAAGCATTGCTTCACTGCCACCCTCAAGGACGCACTCACCGAATCCGACTTGCCAAGCGCACTCAAGACTCCTCCTATGTAGGCATCCCTGGAAGGATAGCCCAACAGACGATCCACACCGCAATTGGCCAGCATCGGTTTATGATTGAACACCCGCAAGACTCCGGCATAATCCTCATTCAGAAGCATCGCATGAAATTCCGAGACCAGAGAGTCATAATTTTCACGCGGCTTCAATTTGTTAACAAGTGAAGAGAGATGAGTCTCGAGAGCCGTGATGCAAGTGAATCGTGCATCTATTTTTGTCTCCACTTCCCGTTTCACCCTATGACGGACATGCTGGAGAGCCTGCGACGTATACTCCGCATGAAACATTCTGAACACCTCCTTCTTGACTTTCGCGAGCACACCCTCCGGAGAACGCCCCCTGAGACGCGCCATTATGCGTATCACATCCTCCGTAAGAAATATATTCTCAATCTCCGCCACATCAGGTACGAATATATTCTTACGCCGAAGATAGTTCACCTCCTCCTCCGTGCGGCGGTCGCGGTCCACTATCCCCCTTGAATCGAGGTGGTGCATGGCCTTCATATCATTGAAAGTACGCACAGTCTCAATCACCTTATTGCAGGATCCGAGAGGACGGACAGTATAGTCAGAGAAGACGAGAGGATAAAGCCGGGCATCGATGCTATGCAGGGCATCTCCTTCGATAAAGAGCACCGGTTTGCGTGTGCCCATGAGATCGACGAAGAGCTGATCGGAAAAACGTCCTGACGAAATCACCTCATAATCCCATGCGTGCAATTCAGCGTCATAACTCTTTATCCACACACAGACATTGTGGGATCGCCCCGACACAAAGTCGGCATCCACCCCGTCATACACAAAAATACAATCACGTCTCAACCCCTCCACCGCATTCCAGAGAGGCGACACTATAGATGGATGAAGGAATAGAGAAGGAGATTCTATGAAAAAGACGGCATCGCGCGGAGCATAGTAAGCAGCGGCAATATAATACAGGGCTGCGGCCTCCCCCTCCGAAAGCCGGGAAACGGGAATAATGTCATCACCGGCCGAAGTGGCAAACATAAGACGGCCTTCAAACGGCACTATACGATTGCCGGGAAATATTTTCTCCCATATACTCGCGATACAATCAAGAGGGGTAGTTCTCTCCGCAGCCTCACATCCGGCATCCTCCCCTTTCAGGCGTGCGGACGCTTTGACGGCCAGGAGTTCGTCGAACTCATCGGCCATAATCATGAAACAGAGTTTATCGAGCGGCGACACCGCATCCGTCCGCATATACGGACGCGTGGCCGCCACCTGTCTGAAAAGTGTATCGATCGAACCCGGGCGCGACGCGCCATCCGAGAGTTCCGGGAAGCGTGCCGAGACAGCCGAAAGACAGCAGGAGCGCGAACCGCAGCCTTCCACAAGTTCGTTCATGAATCTTGTCTTGCCGGCACCCGGCGCACCCACAAGCGTCAGCCGACGGGAGTCGGGAAATATCGGAGCGGCATCCTTACCGGTAGAAGGGGGGAGTCTAAGAGTCTTCATCTTTTATAGAGGCTTCAGAGAAGTCAGTGCTTCTTCAATGCAAATATAGTGTAAAAATAGGGAGAATCAAAATAAATTCGTAAATTTGCAGTTAGACCCCTCTTACAAAATTTGACAGTGGACGAGAAACAGAATTCACACGATACATCTGCATCAGACAAGAATATGCAGGATACGACGACACCTGCCCGTCGCAGTAAAGGACACGCCTGGATAGAGGCTATGCGTTTGCGCACATTGCCGGTCAGTATGGCCGGAGTGGCCGCCGGATGCGGTTGCGCTGCATATTATGGCAGTTTCCGGCTTTTGCCGGCTCTTATATGCCTTTTGTTCGCACTCCTCGCACAGATCGCCTCCAACTTCGCCAATGAGTATTATGACTTCGCCAAAGGGCTTGACAAGAAAGGCAGAGAGGGGTTCAGACGCGGTGTGACAGAGGGAGACATCTCCCCTCGCGCGATGAAAAGGGCTACATACGCCCTCCTTCTTCTCGATGCGCTTTTGGGATGCTCCTTAATATATTGGGGAGGATGGTGGCTGATCGCAGTCGGGATTGCCGTCTTCATATTCGCCCTGGCATACAGTGCCGGGCCCTATCCACTCAGCCATCACGGCTGGGGCGACGTGGCTGTAGTGATATTCTTCGGCATAGTCCCGGTGACGTTGACGGCATGGCTCCAGGCAGGCACGTGGGATATTCTACCACTCGCACTTCCCCTGTCGGTAGGCACGGGAATGCTGGCCGCCAATGTACTTATCGTAAATAACTACCGGGATATGGAGGATGATCTGACAGTGGGGAAACACACTACTGTGGGTATATTCGGGCGCGCACCCATGCTTGCCGTATATATGACAATGGGAGTGGTGGGCAGTTTTCTGCCCTACCCGGTCCTTATGGCCGGGGGCACGCTCAGTATCTTCTGTCTGCTGCTTCCTCTCTGGTCTTCGTCGGGCTATCTCCTTCTTGGGAAAACGATGAGCAAAGCCCGCGGCGCCTCGCTCAATAATGTTCTGAAGCACACCTCCCTGCTAATGTTCATATTCACGCTTCTCAATGCCATCATGATGGCATGTTCGCCGCTGAATGTCAATGCTGTTTAGACCTTCACCCCCCGCCTGACAACGTAGAGACCACATATAATATACATATCCATATACATATCCCGCACCTCAATCTCACACATAGAGTAATATCCGAATGCCAAACAACGACACCTATAAAAGTCAATCCACACGACGAAACAATACGCCCGCCGCAGCCGCCGCTGTAGGCGGGCGATTACAGCCACACGACGACGAACTTGAAGAGGCGGTGCTTGGAGCCTTGATGCTTGAGAAAGACGCATACATGAATGTCTGCGACCTTCTCACACCCGAAAGCTTCTATGAGCCTAAAAACCAAAAGATATTCGAGGCGATAAGTACACTCGGTCTGAATCAGCGTCCGATAGACATGATCACCGTCACGGAGCAGCTCAGAGTCAACGGAACGCTGGCGGAGGTAGGCGGTGCGCGCCATATCGCCGAGCTGACCGCCAATGTATATTCAGCGGCTCATGTGGAGTTTCATGCCAAGATTGTGGCTCAGAAAGCACTTGCCCGGCGTCTCATAGCCTTTTCCTGCAATATCGAGTCGAAAGCATACGATCCGGCCAATGATATCGACGATCTGCTTCAGGAGGCGGAGGGCCAACTCTTCAACATATCCCAGACGCAGCTCAAGCGCGATGTGACGCAGATTGATCCGGTGCTTAATCTCGCGCTCGAACAGATACAGACGGCCGCCAACACGCAGACCGGCCATTCCGGTCTCTCCACGGGATATGACGGACTGGACAAGATGACCTCCGGCTGGCAGAATTCCGACCTTATCATCATCGCTGCGCGTCCGGCTATGGGTAAAACCGCTTTTGTGCTTTCCATGGCCAAAAACATGGCTATCGATTATCAGATACCGATAGCCATATTCACCCTTGAGATGGCCAATGTGCAGCTTGTGAAACGTCTGATAAGCAATGTGGCCGATCTCGAGGGCGAAAAAATCAAGAGCGGCGCCCTGAGCAATGAAGAATGGGATCGCCTCAACAACCGATTGCGGACTGTATATAATGCGCCCCTCTATCTTGACGAGACACCGGGCCTCTCCATCACCGAACTGCGTACCAAGGCACGCCGACTTGTGAGGGAACGCGGAGTCAAGATGATAATGATCGACTACCTGCAACTCATGAACGCGACCGGCATGAAACTCGGTAGCCGCGAGCAGGAGGTCAGCACCATCTCCCGCTCCTTGAAGGCACTCGCCAAGGAACTCAACATTCCGGTCATCGCCCTCTCGCAGCTGAACCGAAGCACAGAGACCCGTGAAGACAAACGACCCGTGCTTTCCGACCTGCGAGAATCAGGAGCAATAGAGCAGGATGCAGACATCGTATGCTTCATCCACCGACCCGAATATTACACCAAGAGCAGTGAAGACGCACAGGGAAATGATATCCGCGGACTTGCCGAACTCATAATAGCCAAACATCGAAGCGGCGCAGTGGGCGATGTGAAGTTGAGATTCGTTTCAAAATTCGCACGCTTCGAGAACTGGGATGAAGGATTCAACATGGTGCAGGAGACAGTGGCCCCTGCGACTGTGGACCGCGAATCACGCATGAATCGCGAGGCCACCGGCACAGATTTCCATTTTTCCGAACCCACCTACGACTCCAATGCCGGGCCTGACTTATCACCCGGCCCGGGAGAAGACCCCTACCCCTTCTGAGCCGGGAGACCGAACGTTTCTTTTCGTTCCGGTGAACCACCTGCGACTTCGGATTGTTTGATAGACAAAGGAAACAATAAAAAACATCAATGGTTATGGATACAAAGGAAAGACACGTAAAAGAGAACGAGGGGAGAGATCGTCATGAAGGACTTGAACCTACGTTGCCCGCAGAAGGAAGAGAACGTAAACGCGAGAACACCAAGAAACTGAACAATCTCTGGATTTGGTTTGGAGTATTGATTCTCATTGCCATTCTTCTCTACTGGATTTTCAGCATCGGCCTTCTCGGCGACATGGAAGGAACATTCAACGGCTGATCGGACATAACTCCTGCTGCATTACGAAAAAGGTAACACCCGGCCATTCATGGTTCTATTAAAGGGCCTTATTCCATATCAACAGAAGACCGGGACACTCAGACTCCTGACAGAGCACTCTGTCGGGAGTCTTATTTTTCACGTATGTCCCTCCCACTTCCTTCTCCCGCCTACCTGCAAATAATAAAAAAGCGGCAGAGCCGACTTCCCGAGAAGAGAAGTCGGCTCTGCCGAATAGTCGTAAGAGGCACGAGGAGAATCACTTTCCGGCGATATGGTCGGAAACAGTGAGCGACTTGCGGCCTTTCGCACGACGGCGGGAAAGAACCTTGCGGCCGTCTTTAGTGGCCATTCTCTCGCGGAAGCCGTGCTTGTTCACTCTTCTGCGGTTGGAGGGCTGAAATGTTCTTTTCATCTTTATAGGAGTATTTATATTGTTTTCTTAAATTTGAGCGGTTGCAATTCGGACTGCAAAATTAAGAATTCTTTTTGATTCCACAAAAATATTTTTAAAATAACAACTTAATCTTCCGACCGTGTGCCATTTCGACTCCCCGGTTCATCCTTTCCCCGCTCCTATTCATAGAGTCGGGAGGGGAGCGGAAGCAAGGGAAAGACAGCAAACGAGGCGGAGGCGTTTCATTATTCAAAAAAAATTATTAATTTTGCCGCCAATGCGGTCGGAAACGGCTGACCTCCCGTTTTTCGACGCACAAAAGCAAGAACAAACAAGCAATAGAAATATGATTAACGCTCAAGACATCAAGAACGGCACCTGCATCCGTATGGACGGCCGTCTCTACTTTGTAGTGGAGTTCCTCCACGTAAAACCCGGCAAGGGCAACACCTTCATGCGTACCAAACTCAAGGACGTGGTAGACGGCCGCGTGCTCGAGCGTCGTTTCAACATCGGCGAGAAGCTCGAAGACGTGAGAGTGGAGCGTCGTCCTTATCAGTATCTCTATGCTGACGGTCAGGATGACATCTTCATGAACAACGAGACCTTCGAACAGGTGCCCATCAGCAAGGATCTGGTGACAGGCGCAGCCTACATGAAGGAGGGAGACACAGTGGAAGTGGTAAGCGACGCTTCATCTGACACAGTACTCTATGCCGAGATGCCGATGAAGACCGTGCTTAAAGTGACCTACACCGAGCCGGGAATAAAAGGCGACACCGCCACCAACACCCTCAAACCGGCCACAGTGGAGACCGGCGCCACCGTTCGTGTGCCCCTCTTCGTAAATGAAGGCGAGCTTATCGAGGTAGACACTCGCGACGGTTCCTACGTAGGTCGCGTAAAAGCCTGACAACAGTCATGAAAGAGGCCTCCGCAATTCTCTTCTCCATCATTGTTCCCGTCTACAACCGGCCCTCGGAAGTGGCCGATCTGATGAAGAGTCTTCGGGAGCAGACCGACAAAGGGTTTGAGTTGGTTCTTGTGGAAGATGGATCCACTCAGCGCTGTGAGGAGGAAACTCGCCTATATGGCGATGGGATGCGCCTCAAATATTACTGGAAAGAAAACGAAGGGCGGAGTATAGCCCGCAATTACGGTTTAGACAGAGCCGACGGAGATTATTTTATCTTCGTCGACTCTGATTGTATATTGCCCCCTGACTATATCGAGCGTCTGCGTGGAGAGCTGACCCGTCATTACTCCGACTGCTATGGCGGTCCGGATGCCGCCCATGAATCATTTTCCGACACCCAGAAAGCCATCAACTTCTCCATGACCACATTTCTGACCACCGGGGGCATACGCGGCGGAAAGAGAAGTATGGAGAAATTCACACCCCGCACCTTCAATATGGGTTTCTCACGGGATGTATGGAAAAAAACAGGAGGATTTCGCGAGATGTTCAGCGAGGACATTGACATGAGCACGCGAATCCGGCTTGCAGGCTTCAGCATCACCCTCTTTCCGGATGTCTACGTCTACCATAAACGCCGTGTAGATTTCCGCAAGTTCTGGCGACAGGTACACGTCTTCGGAATGTCGCGCATCACTCTTCAGCTTCTGTATCCCGGGTCGATGAAGGCTGTACACTGGTTGCCGGCCTTATTCACAATCGGAGCCGCCGTCATGATAATAGTCTCCTTCTTCTGGATTTGGGCCTTATTGCCGCTTGCGATATATCTGGCGGCACTCTGGATATGGGGCATTATAAGCACACGGAGCTTAAAGATAGGGTCGCTCGGAGTAGTGGCGGCAATGGTTCAGCTCATCGGCTACGGCACCGGCTTTATTCAGGCCTACGTCTGGAAAATAATTCTTCGCCACGGACGCGACGAGGCACAAGAGATAGAGATGCGCAAAGGGAAATGAGTTCCCATGCGCCGAGATTGATTCCCTACTGCGACCCCGAGGATGGAAAAGAAGAAAAATAATTCATGCTCCGCCAATGACGAGTATGAGGATTGCTATGACAACACGGAAGAGGCACACACGATGCCTCGACAAGAACCCCGGCATCCTACCGTAAAGGATCTGGATCCCGACCAGCAGCCTCGAGAGAGAGCACTGAAGCATGGTGTCGGAATACTATCCACCGCTGATCTGTGGGCACTGATATTACGCACCGGCACACCCGGCAATCCTATCACCGCCCTCTGCCGCGACATTATGAGAGCCAACGACGGCAAGATGCACAATCTCATGCGGCGTTCGCGGAAGGAACTCATGGGAATAAAGGGGATAGGAAGCACGAAAGCCATTCAGATAGAAGCCGTGATGGAGCTTGTGAGGCGGTATCAGAACGAGACCATAGGCCAACGTCCGATTATCCGGCAATCAAAGGATATATGGGAGATAATGCGCCATGAGAATGGCAATAAACCCCATGAAGAGATATGGATTCTGCTGCTCAACCGCCGCAATGAGGTGACCGGAAAAAAATGTATGACCACCGGCACCATGGTGGCGAGTCTTTTCGACGTGAAAGGCATTGTCAAGGAAGCGTTGCTGAGTGGAGCCGACGGTATTATTCTATGTCATAACCATCCCAGCGGCAATCTCCGGCCATCGATCCCCGACGACAAAATAACGTCATCATTAAAAAAGGCCTGCGATCTTCTGGATCTCAGGATGCTTGACCATGTCATTGTGACGACCGACGGCCACTATTCCTATAGAGACGAAGGAAAACTCTAAAAAAGAAACATCCCGTGAGAAATTAATGAAACCTTAATCTCTCACGGGATTGATTTTTATTCATAAGTAGCTAAGAACAATTAATAATATGATAGATGCGCGATAATTTTGAGACAGGTTGGCCGCGGAGCGAAGGAGCTTAGCGAGCTAAGCGACTGAGTGACAAGGTCAAGATGGCCAAAATTAGCCGCA
>JAAVFY010000050.1 GCA_014800515.1 Bacteroidales bacterium | reverse complement strand
TCATGCTGAGACATTCATTGAAACTCTGCGTGGACTGGAGCCAAATTGATAAGAATGAATATCTGACTGCAATGCGAGAAAGCGTTGTGGATTCAACTCATATCAAGTCTCTGCTGAAAGGTGCACTTACCGACAAGATCAACGACCGTGAGATGTTCATGAAAGGCATTGACTATTCATATTACTACGAGGAGGAATAGATTGCACAACTTATAAATGATGATTTGTAAGCCTATTTCATTGAGGGCGAGACACTGCGACCCAATCCGTGATGATACCACTTGGAACTATGTGCATCAAGAATAGTGATGAGATCCCTCAGAATAGATCGGTTGCATAACTGACCAAACATCATTGCAAGCAATTGGTTCCAGTATGTGAAATGCTTCACATATCGGTTGCCATTATCCTTTTCAACGATTCGGTTGAACTTGATTCGGTTCATAAAGGCCACCAATTGGGCGAAAAAGTATTTTACATTGTACATTGGTTCATACGATTGAAGAACCAAAATATACAAATCAAGTTCCGTTCGCACCAAATCCTTTTACAATAAACTAAATTTCAACGATTTCAAAGTACTCTTCCCGATTTTAATGGGACATTAGTGAGCTTTGAAAGTATCTTAATATGATATATGCGGCTAATTTTGGTCATCTTGACCTTGTCACTCTGTCGCTTAGCTCGCTAAGCTCCTTCGCACCGCGGCCAACCTATCTCAAAATTATCGCGCATATATCATATTATTAATTGTTCTTAACTACTTACCGAATCATTGTATCAGTTGAACACATCTTACATGTCATGAGTTATTATTGCAGAGATATGCCCGAGGCAATTATGGCCCTGTTTCGTCATGGACGTAATCTCTTTCGATAAGTAGCTAAGAAAATTAAAACGATATAATAACTCAGTAGCTTTGAAAGTATCTTAATATGATATATGCGGCTAATTTTGGCCATATTGCCCTTGTCACTCAGTCGCTTAGCTCGCTAAGCTCCTTCGCTCCGCGGTCAACCTGACTCAAAATTATCGCGCATCTATCGTATTATTAATTTTTCTTAGCTACTTAACATCTTTTAAAGGACAAGAATTAATGCTGTAAGCTTATGGAAAGTTTTTTCGATATTCTTCGCCACAATCCCGTAATACCGATTTTTCTTACTATCGGTATTGGCTTTTGGGTGGGCCATCTGAAATATAAATCTTTCTCGTTAGGATCGGTAGCCGCTACGCTTCTGATCGGAGTGATAATAGGACAGATTGGCATTGAGATACCGGGAATCGTGAAGAATATTTTCTTTATGTTGTTCCTGTTCTCAATAGGATATAGTGTTGGTCCCCAATTTTTCAGAGCCTTCAAGGGGCAAGGTCTCAAGCAACTCGCTTTTGCTGTGGTCGGTGCGCTCGTATGCGCCGGCACTGTCACCCTTGCTGCAAAAATCATGGGATATGACACGGGAGTCGCAGTCGGAATGTTTGCCGGCTCTCAGACAGCCTCCGCCTCTCTCGGTGTGACCTCCGAGACTATCAGAGGGTTAGCCATGTCAGAAGAAACCAAGCAGCATTTACTCGATATCATTCCGACATGTTATGCAGTCACCTACGTTTTCGGAACAATCGGTTCGGCATGGTTTCTATCCAATATAGGGCCGATGCTTCTCGGTGGCATGAAAAAAGTGAAGGCCGAAACCCAGGCTATTGAAAAAGAACTGGATGACGGGTCTGAGAAGATCGCTCCCGGCATGGTATTGGCTGACACCCCTGTTGCCTTCCGTGTTTATCAGGCTGACTGTGATTGGTTTGATACTCCCCGCACTATAGCTGAAGTGGAAAAATATTTTGAATCTAAGAATGAGAGAATATTTGTGGAGCGACTCAGACTCCGAGGCAAGATTGCAGATCCCACTCCCAAAGCCAAGATCCAAAAGGGCGACCTGATGGTTCTCAGCGGAAGAAGTGAGATGCTGGTGAAGGAATCNCAATTTCTCGGCAAAGAGGTAGCCGATCATGAGCTTCTCAACTTCGGAGCNGAGAATCTTCCGGTGACGGTAGCAACTTCAGAAGTAGACGGCATGACCTTCGGCAAACTCCGCAANCAGCCCTTCATGAAAGGAGCTTTGGTAAGNAAGATCACCAGAAACAACATGAGTTTGCCCGGCAAGAATAACCTGGTCCTTGAACGAGGAGATGTTCTGACACTCTGTGGCTCCCCCCGNAATGTCTCGATAGCGGCAAGAGCAATCGGATATGAAGACCGTCAGACTGTCTCTACAGATATGGTTCTATTNGGACTGGGCATTGCACTCGGTTGCTTTATCGGCGCATTGGCAATTCATATCGGAGGAGTTCCGGTGTCGCTCAGCACAAGCGGTGGCACCCTGCTCTCCGGTCTATTCTTCGGATGGCTNCGCAACCGTCGCCCCACCTTCGGCCACATACCCGACTCTGTGGTCTGGATATTCGATAATCTTGGATTGAATATGTTTATCGCCGTAGTAGGTCTTTCCTCCGGAGCGACCTTTATAGCAGGATTGAAAGAGGTAGGCTTCGCGCTCTTTTTTGTAGGAATGGCAGCGACTCTGATAGCCCTGACCATAAACATCTTCATAGCACGCAAGATTTTCAAATTCTCCGCGCCCGAGACACTTGGATGTGTAGCCGGCGCAAGATGCGGAGTGGCATCGATAGGAGCGATTCAGGATGCACTTGAGAGCACAGTGCCCGTGATTGGATACACCGTGACATACGCAGCAGCCAATCTCATCCTCGTCTTCTCCTCATTGTTAGTACTCGCATTCGTCTAAGACCCCATCCNAGAAGATAGAGATGTACACTTTTGGNTATTGCATGGAATATNATAATTATCTAATTTTGCACTGTTAATTAACGCTGATATGGCTGAACAGGACNTATTNNAGNCGTTTTTTAATCGCATAAAATTCAGATAGATNCATGAAAGCTGTGACTTATCTCTCATTGTCTGTGATGATGCTGCTGACCGCCTGCAGCAANACAGACGAACCTACCGTNTCCGGCNNCGGCAGTCCGCGTGACTGGACATACGGCAANGACCAGATTCATTTCTATATAAACGGTGTGGAGCAGACTTCCGTGTCTGAGATCACTGTCAGTTCAACGCAACATACAAACGTATTANACAACGATGNCTTTCCTTGGTATGACACGACTCTCAAGGTAAAAGGTCTACTGTCCAAGAATAAGATTTTCAACATTCAGGTAGATGCCGATATTGAGAGATTTGAGGGTACTACTGTGTATGACGGTGTGGAATACAACGTCACCGGAGAGTATACCGGGGATCCCTTTGAGCATTACAGCAAAATGGGAATCATCGTATATCTCATTAAGGATTCATAACNTGGATGNGATCGCACACGACACGTNGGACGCTGACTATAGCCTNCCTGTNGGCNGGTTCGTATGCATCGGCTCAAGCTCCTGCCGACACATTATCGAATCAGACTCTTGACGAGGTGATTGTGTCAGCCACCGGAGCAAACCGAAATCTGAAAGCTGCCGAGATGGGCAGGCACGTATTGGATAAGGACGCGATTCTGAAACTGCCTGTGCTTTTCGGCGAACCGGATGTGGTGAAGGCACTGCAGACTCTCCCCGGAGTCTCACAAGGAGCGGAGGGATTTACCGGATTGTATGTGCATGGCGGCGACAACGACCAGAATCTATTTCTCTTCAATGGACTCCCCCTCTATCATGTGAGCCATTTAGGGGGTATCTTCTCTTCATTCAATGTGTCGGCTATCCGCAATGTGGATTTTTTCAAGTCAGCCTTTCCGGCAAGATTCGGCGGCCGAATCTCCAGTATCACCGACATCAATATGATGACACCTGATTTTGAGNGATACACCGGAAAGTTCACTGTCGGNCTTTTAGCTGTCAANGGTTATATNTCAGGCCCTATCCTGAAGGANAAGCTTGCCTTCAGTGCGGCCGTAAGACGCTCCTGGATCGANGTTGTCGGTCTGCCGGCTTTGGCCATTGTCAACGCCGTCCAGAAAAAGAACGGCAAGAAGACACTCGCAGGATATAACTTCACTGACTTCAACGCACGCATTGACTGGAGAGTCGGCGGGGGCAAGATTTATGCCATAGGATATTATGGCTATGACTACCTTAAAATCGGAGACAGGGAATTTGAGGCCACCAATCAATCCATGATTATCAATCCGGATGGATCCATCACTTCAGTCGGTCCGGATGACGACCAGACTCACTTTTTCGATGAAAACACCAACAAGCTATCCTGGGGCAACTGGGGTGTGTCGCTGAATGCGTACTACAGGGTTGGAAACGGGTTTCTCAATTCCATAGTCTATTACTCCAGGTATTCATCATCCTATCGGCAGAAAAGCGAGTATCAGACCGACATGAATGATGCCTCCTCCTACGGAAGCACCTTCAACAGCACACGCAATTCCATTGCTGACATAGGCTTGAATACGCAATATATGCAACAGTTCGAGCAGTGGTATCTCCTCAAGACAGGAGTTGGCTACGTGCATCACAAGTATCATCCGGAGGGTCTGACGAATGAAGTCACGGATGCAGAACGTCATTGGAGCGACAACAACAATAATCCCTCCGTAAATTCCAACGAGATATTCGTATATCTCGACAATCTGTTTAATTTCGGAGAAAGAGCCGCCCTTGATGTGGGTCTCAGATTCGTTGACCATCATATCCAGAAGAAATCATTTCCACGGCTTGAACCGCGAGCCTCTCTACGGGTAAACATAACTTCTGACTACAGTGTCAAAGCCTCCTACGCCCGCATAAACCAATTCGTGCAGCAGGTATCAAGCAACTATATCAACCTCCCCACAGATCTCTGGCAGCCCGTAGGCAGAGGAGCGAAACCGCTGGGCAGCGACCATTTTTCATTCGGATTCTACGGCAATCTGCCCAAGGGGATGTATTTCTCGGCAGAAGCATGGTATAAGACAATGCGAAATCTCGTGGAATATCGCGAGGGCATATCCTCGCTCAATCCGGCACTGGAATGGGACGAGAAGACAACGACAGGCAAAGGCCGGGCCTATGGTGTCGATCTGAGTGTCACAAAGGAGGCGGGCCGACTGACCGGCACAGTCAGCTACGGACTTATGTGGAATCGGCGCAAGTTCATGGATCTGAACGGGGGAAAGACCTTTCCGGCCAAGTTTGACAATCGCAACAAGATAAACGTCAACGCCACATATCGACTTAATGACAGAATCGAGTTTAACGCCGGCTGGACCTATATGACCGGCAATCGACTGACGCTGGCTCTATATAACTACGATGAACCCGGCAACAACTTCCCGGATGCACCGACCACCGGTATCGGTGTGTCGGGATTTGACTGGGAACAAGCTTCCGGATTGGACTATTATTCAGAAAGAAACAATGTGCGACTGCCGGCATATCATAGGCTTGATATCAGCATGAGCATATATAAACATCTGAAGAACGGCAGACGGACTATCTGGAATTTCAGCCTCTATAATACCTATTGCCGTATGAACCCCATGACTATCCGAAAGGAAAATTTTGTAGGTTGGGGCGATGAAAACCGCTCATTTCAGAAGTTCAGTCTGATACCCATAGTGCCGTCAGTCTCTTATACCTACGAATTTTGAATGATATGAAGACGACTTTATTCGGCAGCCTGTTTTACGCCGGGATATGCGTAGCCTTGACGGGGTGTTATCAGGATATTGATCTTGATCGCTACAAAGGACAGAATGGAGAACACCTCCTCACGCTCAACTCTATCATAAATCCTGACTCCACGATAGCAGTGGCGGCCACACGGACGTATTTCTTTTCAGACGTTCATAACGAACGGGATTACATCAAAGATCTTGACATAACGGTCCTGATAAACGGTGAAGACCGTGGAAAACTATCTTTTGATTTAAAGACAAACCTTTACAGCTCCCATATCAAACCGAATGTCAACGACGAGGTGGAACTTCATACAGCATATAGCAACTCTATTATAACCTGCAGCGACATTATCCCCCCGATTGTCAGGATAGAATCAGTAGAGGTGGAAAGAAAAGGACCGCTATCCGTATATACGGACAGAGACTATATCTTTACGTATAGAATAACCTTCACTGACCCCGTCGGCATGGACAATTATTATTTCCTTCATTATGACACATCTGATTTCCACATAGGTGTCAGTATGGGAGAAAGAGACTATACCTACGAATATGTGTTCCAGCAGCTCGCTAACCGCGTGAACTCCAACATTCCGGGTTGGGAACCTTATTCCCCGTACGGGCTTCCCTTCACCGACTATGGGATTGAGGGAAAGACACATACCTTGATTGTAAGGGAATTTGTTCAGGGTGGTAACGGTAGAGATCTCACTAAATACTCTACGATGAACCGGAAGTTCAAGTTGTTCTCGATTTCCAAAGACTATTACCAATATCTGCTCAGTGTCCTTTACAACGACACCGAATCAGAAGGTCTCCACGGAGGTATGATAGATCTCGGCATATCAGAGCCTATTAAATATTTCACCAACATAAAAGGAGGTGTAGGCATTTTTGCCGCGTATTCCCTTGATGAGACAGACGTCGATGTGATGAGTATAGTCGGAAGATTCCCGAAATAACGGAGTCTAAAAATGACAGGGCCTCATTTCTCTGGAAATGAGGCCCTGTCATTTTTAGACGATCATCATCATATTTTACGCACATACATTGCTCTGATTGCATTCAGGACGGCCAGAATCATCACACCTACATCTGCAAATATCGCCAGCCACATATTTACGATTCCGAAGATGCCGAGTATGAGACATATCCCCTTTATTCCGAGAGCCATAATTATATTTTCCCACACTATGCGTAGACACTTGCGAGATATGCGGATAGCTTTTCCAATCTTCCGGGGATCATCGTCCATAAGCACTACATCGGCAGCCTCGATTGCAGCATCACTCCCTATCGCTCCCATTGCCATACCGATATCGGCACGCGAGAGCACCGGAGCGTCGTTGATTCCGTCGCCCACAAATGCCACTTTGGCGGAATCGGCAGAGGTCTCAAGTATTTTTTCAATACGCAACACTTTATCTGCAGGCAGTAATTGACTGTAGACCTCCCCTATCCCTAACTTCCGGGCCGTCTGTTCGGCCACGTCCTTCCTATCGCCGGTGAGCATCACTGTCATTGTCACTCCCGAATGGTATAAATCAGCTACAGCCTCCTCCGAGGAAAGTTTCACCTCATCACCAAGCACGATATGACCGGCATAGACATTGTTGACAGCTATATGCACGATTGTGCCGGCTATGTGACAATGACACGGCTCAATCATAAGCCTACGCATCAGTTTCCCATTGCCAACCGCCACTGTCTGGCCGTCAATGACAGACATAATACCTTCGCCACTGATTTCTTGCAGATCAGTAATCCGGGTACGATCGATATCACGTCCGTAGGCACGTTGCAGAGATTTACCTATGGGATGGGAAGATGCAGACTCAGCAAGAGCTGCATATTCGAGCAACCGTGCCTTCCGCTCCTGCAAGTCTTTATCTTCCTTATCATGAAACGCATTTACTTCAAACACACCTTTGGTAAGAGTTCCCGTTTTGTCAAACACCACGGTCTTGACCTTGGAAAGCGTCTCCAGAATATTGGCACCCTTCACAAGTATTCCCTCACGGCTTGCCCCTCCTATACCGGCAAAGAAAGACAACGGGATGCTTACTACCAACGCACACGGGCAACTTATGACAAGAAATACCAATGCACGGTAAATCCAAGTCTCGAAAGTGGAAAAGTCAAACGGAGCCCCTTTGAACAGCATCAGGAAAAGCGGTGGAAGCACTGCGAGCGCCAATGCTCCATAGCACACGGCGGGGGTGTAGACACGTGCAAACTTCGCGATAAAGTTCTCGGATTTTGATTTTCTGGATGCGGAATCCTCCACCAGTTCAAGAATCTTGGACACTGTGGAGTCTTCAAATTTTTTTGTGGTCCTGACCTTCAGAAGTCCTGTCAGATTTATACTGCCGCTTATGACCTCGTCTCCCCTTCCCACTTCACGGGGAAGAGATTCTCCGGTAAGGGCTGACATATTAAGCGAGGATTCTCCCGAAATTACAATACCGTCAAGGGGAATCTTTTCGCCCGGCTGAATGACTATCACCTGCCCCACCTCCACATCATCAGGATCAATCTTTACGATGATGCCGTCTTCCTCTATATTGGCATAATCCGGACGGATGTCCATCAAAGCTGCGATACTTCTGCGGCTTCTCCCCACGGCATAGCTCTGAAAAAACTCCCCTATCTGATAGAAGAGCATCACGGCTATCGCTTCAAGATAATCTCCGCTCTTTTCATATATAGCCAATGCAAAAGCTCCGACAGTGGCAACTGCCATTAGGAAATTCTCATCAAACACCCGACCGTTGACTATCCCCTTCCATGCTTTCAGGAGTATGTCGCCTCCTATGATAATATAGACCATCAGATAAAGCGACAGTCGGATCCAGCCTCCCACATCAATGAATTGCAAGCACGCTGTCATTATCACGGCGATAAGTATGCGCGTCAGCATCTTGCACTGCTTCCTATTCATCATTTTTTTCTTAGCCGATTAAAAATCCAGATGAACTTCATCCTAAAGAATCTCAAAGTCAGATTCTATCTTCTTTGCAACCTTAAGCACATCCGCCATGACGGCCGATTCATCCGCCCCTTCCTCAAAGGTCACTTTCATTTTCTGAGTCATGAAAGATATTGTCAGCTCCTTTACACCATCCACTTTTTTTGCAGTCTCTTCCACGAGATTGGCACAGTTAGCGCAGTCAACCTCAATCTTATAAGTTTTTCTCATAGCTTTTTTCGTTTTATCTTTATTTTATGGTGCAAAATTACAAATACAATCCTGCAACCGAATTGCGTTTCAATCAAAAACCATGCAACCCGGTTACAAAAAGCCATACAGGCCACACTCTATAGCCCGTAAATTTCGTTTATGTCGATCAGATTATTGAAATAGGATAAGACACATAGCTTCTGCCACATAAGTAGCTAAGAAAAATTAAACGATATAATAGCTCAGTAGCTTTGAAAGTATCTTAATATGATATATGCGGCTAATTTTGGCCATCTTGACCTTGTCGCTCAGTCGCTTAGCTCGCT
>JAAVFY010000049.1 GCA_014800515.1 Bacteroidales bacterium | reverse complement strand
TATATGCGGCTAATTTTGGCCATCTTGACCTTGTCACTCAGTCGCTTAGCTCGCTAAGCTCCTTCGCTCCGCGGCCAACCTGACTCAAAATTATCGCGCATCTATCATATTATTAATTGTTCTTTGCTACTTGTTTCTTATCATTATTCTGTAATACCGCCATACAAAGAAAAGTAAACATCCTCTCCGGGCATTACATACGCTCCGGCATCTCCATGCCGAGCAGAGAGGCGGCAGCCTTGAGAGTGCGGGCGGTGACAGCCGAAATCAGCAGACGCAGACGGCGCACTTCCGGATCTTCCTCCTTCAGGATGGAATAATCATGATAGAATTGATTGTATTCCTTAGCGAGATCGTAGGCATACATAGCTATCAGGGAGGGGGAATAAGTGCGTCCCGCCTCGGCCACAACTGCCGGGAATTCGGCAATCTTCTGTATGAGCGCGGACTCCTTGGCATTAGGCGTGGCCACAACCTTGGCATTCAGGTCGACATCGCCGGCTCTTCTGATTACGGAACGGATTCGTGCATACGTATATTGCAGGAACGGACCCGTATTGCCGTTGAAATCAATACTTTCGTCAGGATTGAAGAGCATATTCTTGCGCGGGTCAACCTTCAGGAGAAAATACTTCAACGCACCCAGACCCACCATACGGGCCACTTCGGCTTCCTCCTCCGGAGTCATATCCTTAAGGCGTCCGGCAGAGGCTTCGGCAGCATCGGCCACCATGGCAGCCACAAGATCGTCGGCATCCACCACCGTTCCCTCACGCGACTTCATCTTGCCGTTGGGGAGCTCCACCATTCCGTAGGAGAAATGTGTGAGATCCTTGCCCCATTTGAATCCGAGACGATCGAGAAGGATGGAAAGAACCTGGAAGTGATAGTTCTGTTCATTTCCCACCACATATATCATCTTGTCGATGGGATAATCCTGATAACGCAGACGGGCTGTGCCTATATCCTGAGTCATATAGACAGATGTGCCGTCGGCCCGGAGAAGGAGTTTATGGTCGAGACCTTCGCCTGTGAGGTCGGCCCACACCGAGCCATCCTCCTTGCGATACATACTTCCCTTCTCAAGACCTTCAAGCACGAGGCCCTTACCCTCCAGATATGTATCCGACTCGTAATATATCTTGTCGAAATCCACACCAAGAGCCTTGTAAGTGACATCGAATCCATCATACACCCACGAATTCATCATCCGCCAGAGCGATCTCACCTCCTCGTCGCCGGCCTCCCATTTGCGGAGCATCTCACGCGCCTCCTGCATCAGCGGAGATTTAGCTTCGGCCTCCTCCTTGGTGCAGCCTTCGCGTTCCATTATATCTTTCACCTCGGCCCGGAAGTGCTTGTCGAAAGCCACATAGAAATCGCCCACAAGATGGTCGCCCTTCTTGCCCGACGACTCCGGAGTGACACCGTCGCCCCACTTGAGCCATGCCAGCATCGACTTGCAGATATGAATACCGCGATCGTTGACTATATTGGTCTTCACCACATTATACCCGTTGGCCTTGAGGATAGTGGCCAGCGAATAACCTAACAGCACATTGCGCACATGGCCGAGATGAAGCGGTTTGTTGGTATTGGGTGAAGCATATTCCACCATCACGAGAGGACTTTCCGGTGTAGCCTCGCGGAAGCCAAACTTTTCGTCGGCGGCAATGTCATGAAGCAGACCGTTCCAGAAGTCCGGAGCCACGGAGAGATTCAGGAAGCCCTTCACAACATTGAAGTCGCCTACGGCAGCCACATTCTCCTTAAGCCATGCGCCTACCTCCAGGGCAGTTGTGGCCGGGTCCTTGCGCGACATCTTCAGGAAGGGAAACATCACCACGGTGAAGTTGCCCTCAAACTCCTTGCGGGTGGTCTGCGGCTGAATGGAAGCAGCATCCACCTTGGCACCATAAAGAGATTCCAAAGCATCGGCGACACCTTGGGATATAATAGATTCTATTGTCATTTGTACACTATTTTGCGTAGAAGTAATAAAGAAACACACGCGGAACCAACGTGTTTCCCTAAGGTGAACGACGGCTCCGCGCGGAGAGTTGGCGGCTATGACAGCCGACTGTCGCGACTGTCTCTGAGAGAGTCAAAATTTACTTTGCAAGCTCGGAAGCGGGCTTGAACTTCACCACCTTGCGGGCAGCAATCTCGATCTTCTCCTTTGTGCGGGGATTGATACCTGTGCGTGCCTCCTTCTCCTGTACGGAGAATGTGCCGAAACCGATGAGCTGCACCTTGTCGTCATTGGCAAGAGCCTGCTCGATTGACTCGAGACAAGCATCAAGAGCAGCTTTAGCCTGCACCTTCGTAAGATCAGCCTTGGCGGCGATTTCGTTGATGAGATCTGTCTTGTTCATAATGTATGATATGTATAATAAAAAGGATTTTCCTCAGTCTGCTATCGTCGCCGCCGCGCGACTCCGATAAAATCAATAGGCAAAAATACTACTTATTCCCTTATTAACAAATAAGAAGGGCTTTTTTCCGGCCAAAATCCTTAAAAAAACAAAACAATAGATGGAAAGGGGGGCCGGATATGCAGGAATTTGTTAATTTTGCATCACTCAATTATCTCAACTATTTTATATAATGTTTGGAAGACAAGACAGCGGATTTCTTGCCGGTATTCCCCCCGTCACCCGCAATCTGCTCATCATAAATGTGCTTATATGGCTCGTGGAAGTGCTTGTGCCCGGATTCGGCGGCACACTCCTCCGGCTGGGCGGTCTGCACTACTTCACGGCTGACAGCTTCAACCCGCTGCAGCCGGTGACATATATGTTTCTTCATTCGCAGGGGAGCCCGCTTCATCTGCTCTTCAATATGTTTTCGCTCTGGATGTTCGGACGTTTTCTCGAACGCGTGTGGGGGTCGGGCCGTTTTCTGATATTCTACTTCGTGTGTGGCATCGGCGCCGCCATAGTGCAGGAGGCGGTGTGGGCTCTCAGCTGGGAGCGCAGCTATATCTCGGCCATAGCGTCGCAGAATCTCATCACTTACGATCATGCGCGGGAGATGGTGCAGGCAGCACTGCGGGCTTCAGACCCACAGCTTCTTTCGGCCATGGAGATGTTCAAGAACCACTATATCACCATCGGAGCCTCGGGAGCCATCTTCGGGTTGCTGCTCGGATTTGCCTTTGTCTTTCCGGACATGCCGATGTATCTCTTCTTCATCCCCGTGCCTATAAAGGCAAAATATATGGTAGCGGGCTACGCCGTCATAGAGTTCTTCCTCGGTGTGAGCCATTCGGCCGACACTGTGGCGCATTTCGCTCATCTCGGCGGACTTCTCTTCGCCCTGCCCATTCTTCTTTATTGGAAAAAGAAAGGTACGCTCCATGGGAATGGCTTCTATTGAAAGGCGTGTCGATGCCTTCGGAAGATATTTCTCCGGCTCGCGGGCAGTGATGATCATTGTTGCTGTCAATGTGGCCGTATTCCTTATTTGTGCCGCGGCGGAGCCCTTGCTACGGCTCTCGGGGGGCGACCCCACGCTTCCGGAGCGCTGGCTGATTCTCCCCTCCCCTTTTGCGGCGACGCTTACGCGGCTATGGACATGGGTCACATATATGGTGACTCAGACCTCGCTGATTCATCTTCTCTTCAATATGCTCTGGCTTATATGTGCGGGGGGACTACTGCGGGAGATGTATACCGACCGGCGCATTATGCTGCTTTATTTGGCAGCCGGACTGTCAGGCGGCTTGTTTTTCGAGATCGGAACCCCGTCCGGGAGTTGGCTGATCGGATCGTCGGCCGCCGTGCTTGGAATCATCACCGCCGCCGGTGTGTGCATGGCCAATCGACCTGTGCGTCTTCTCCTTCTTGGTGAATGCAGATTCAAATGGGTGGCATTCGCCATGATTTTGCTGACATTCGCCGGAGCCGGAGGAAGTGGGGCATCGGGAGCCGTATGGGCCCACGCCGGAGGGGTGGCCGCGGGTCTGTTGTTTCCTCTGTCCGATCGCTTGGTGAATAGAGTGGAGAAGAGAGGAGTGAGGAAGGAAGAGAGAAGAGTGGCGTCTCCATCTCGTCAGCGCGCGTTTAAGTCAGGAGATGTGAGGCGGGTGGCTGAGGCGATGGAGGGACGGCTCTCCGACCCGGCACGTCTTGACGAGCTTCTCGACAAGATACGCATCTCCGGCTATGCCTCCCTTTCAAAGGCGGAGCAGCTTGAACTTGAAGAACTCTCACGCAGAATAAAACCGCATAAAAACAAGAATCCCAAATGATCACCACATCATTGATAAAGACAGCACTGACACTGGCCGGAAAGATAATCTCGCCACTTATCTTCCTGCTGACTATCCTCGCGTCATACGCGGGATATATCAACCCTCTCCTCTGGGCCACGCCGTCGGTGCTGGTGCTGGTGTTCCCCTACGTGTCGATACTCACCATCATCGTCACGGCCATCTGGGCTCTGCGACGCAAGATAATGATGACAGCCATGGGCGTGATCACCATAGTGATATGCCTTCCCGCCATCGGTCAGATATTTCCACTCCATTTTCCAAAGAAAGCGGAAGCCGGAGAGAAGACCTTCACACTGATGACCTGGAATGTGCTCCACACCGACGATCAGGAGACTCCGGACTGCGGCTACAACCGTGCTGTGGATTATATATTGAAAAGCGGAGCCGACATAGTGTGTCTGCAGGAACTATACACTCTCGACGGGCGCGACCTGCGCTACTACACTCCTGCCATGGGCGACTCTATCAAGGCGGTGTATCCCTATTCCGCCTCCACTACCAAAGTGTCGGATGTAAAGGTGCTCTCCAAATATCCCGTCAAGATTCTTACAGACTCCCGTACCGATCATGAGGGACGCACACGCCGCTTCTTCCTCTTTGAAGTCAATATCGACGGGCGTCCGCTCACACTCTGTGTGACTCATCTGATGTCATACTCCCTCACCACCGAAGACCGCGAGATTCTTCAGCACATCCGCGGCGTAAAGAGTGCGAAGGAGAGCACTCAGAAATTCAAGGCTTCAGTCTACGCCAAACTCAAAGCGGCCTTCCGCCTGCGAGCCGAGAACGCCATCGCCCTGCGGGAGGCCACGGAAGGGATCGGGGGGCCGCTGATAGTGTGCGGCGACTTCAACGATGTGGCCGGCTCCTGGGCCTACCGGACTATACGCGGCGATGACTTCAAAGACGCCTTCACCGCCACCGCTTTCTGGCCGACATTCACATATAACGCCCATCTCTTCTACTTCCATATCGACCACATACTCTATCGCGGACCGATAGAGGCACTCAACTGGAAACGCGGCGACATACGCTCCTCCGACCATTATCCCCAGACAGCGACTTTCGCTTTCAGAGAGAACTAACTCCAACAAAAACAGACAAAATAGTTAACCACAATAACAACCAAATGCAAAAGCGAATTCTAACCCTCGCTGCGGCAGCTATGCTGCTGTCAGCACCAATCACCGATGCTATGGCTGCAGAGAGAGAAAATCCTTTCCTGAAACCGTATGCCACGAAGTATGAGATTCCTCCCTTCGAGCAGATCACAACCGCTGATTTCATTCCCGCCATCAAAGCCGGAATCGAGGAGCAGAAAACCAACCTTCTCAACATCACACGCAATCGCGCTGTGCCCGACTTCGACAACACTATTCTCCCCCTGGAGAATCTGAGTCCGATTCTCGAGAGAGTGGCTTCCGTGTTCTATCACTACGATGCCGCCATGAGCACAGATGAGTTTGCCGCCATGGCCGAGGAGGCTATTCCCCTGCTCAACGAGGCCAACAATCAGGTGAACCTCGACGACGCTCTCTTCCAGCGCATCAAGCAGGTATATGACAACCGCGACAAACTCGGGCTGAATGCCGTGCAGAAGCGCGTCGTGGAGAAATATTACCGTCAGTTTGCAGAACAGGGTGCAGCTCTTCCCGCCGACAAGAAAGCACAGCTCATAAAGGTGAACGACGAGCTCTCCAAACTTTTTATACAGTATAACAAGAACCTGCTCGGCGCCACCAACAGCTTCTTCGTGACTGTCTATGACAAGGCTGACCTCGCCGGGCTGCCCCAGTCGTCTATCGACATGGCTGCCGAGGAAGCCGCCAAGCGCGGTCTTAATGGTCTGTGGGTGTTCACCCTCCATGCTCCCAGCCGTCTGCCGGTGCTTCAGAGCGCGGACAACCGCGGACTGCGTGAGGCTATCTACAAAGGCTACACCTCCCTCGCCTCCTTCGGCGACTACAACAACTATCCCGTCATTGAGAAGATAGTGAAACTTCGTGCCGAGAAAGCCAAAATCATGGGTTTCGACAACTTCGCTCAGATGATGACATCGCGCGTTATGGCCAAGACACCCGAGATCGCCACCGATCTTCTCATGAAGGTGTTCGAGCCGGCCGTGAAGCGTAGCCATGAGGAAGTGGCCGACATGCAGGCTCTCGCCAAGGCCGAAGGGTCAGATATCACTATCGAACCCTGGGACTACTATTACTACGCCGGCAAGGTGAAGAAACAGAAATACAATCTCGACGAGAGCGAACTCCGTCCTTACTTCTCTCTGGAGAATGTGCTCCACGGCCTCTTCACAGCCGCCGAGCGTCTCTGGGGTATCAAGATGGTAGAGATGCCGGACGCTCCCAAATATATGGATCAGGTGACTGTATATGACGTGCAGGATGCCAAGACCGGAGAACACATCTCCGTATTCATGACCGACTACTTCCCCCGTGCCACAAAACGTCAGGGTGCATGGATGGAGCAGATGCAGAGCGCAGGCGTATATGCCGACGGACAGTACAAGCGTCCTATCGTATATAACGTGGGCAACTTCACTCCCCCGGCAGGCGATGCTCCCGCACTCCTGACCCTCGACGAAGTGGAGACCACCTTCCATGAGTTCGGCCACGCCCTCCAGGGTATGCTCACCACAGCCCCCTACAAGAGCATAGCCGGCACCAATGTTGACCGCGACTATGTAGAAATGTGCTCGCAGATCAACGAGCATTGGGCATTCACTCCCGAACTCCTCAAAGAGTATGCACGCCACTATCAGACCGGCGAGGTGATTCCCGACGACCTCATCGCCAAGATCGAGAACTCCTCCAAGTTCAACCAGGGCTTCGTCACCACAGAGCTGGCCGGCGCCGCTCTTCTTGACCTCGCCTGGGGTCAGACCGACGGCGAAGGTGTGGACGTGCCCGGTTTCGAGGCCGCTTTCTCCGAGAAAATCGGTATGCCCAAAGAGATCACCTATCGCTACCGTTCGCCCTACTTCAAGCACATCTTCGGCGACGACGGATATGCTTCCGGCTACTACACTTATCTCTGGAGCCAGGTGCTCGAGGCCGACGCATGGGAACTCTTCGAGAAGAACGGCGTGTTCGACAAGAAGACAGCCGACTCCTACAAGAAGAATATCTTCGAGCCGGGTGACACAGAGGACGCAATGGTGCTCTTCAAGCGTTTCCGCGGCCATGAGCCCGACGCCAACGCACTTCTCCGTCTGCGTGGCCTTGACAAATAAAAACATCCTCGCAAATAAGATTAAGACCTCAAACGGATATATATATCTTTATATCTTATAAAATCATATTCTCCCGCCCTCTTTCACTGTCGGAAACAGGGCGGGAGAATTTCTATTTTTTGTATATTTGCACCCACAAACCGACAGAATCACCGCTGCATCAGCACTAATGAAGACCATGATGGAGACAACGATGAATAAAATGAATGAAGAGAAATCCGAGGCCGTAGACACCCGCTATATGCAACGTGCTCTCACCCTGGCCGCCAACGGAGCCGGCTCCGTGTCGCCCAACCCGATGGTAGGAGCAGTCATCACAGCCCGTGGCCGTATTATCGGCGAGGGTTGGCACCGTCGTTTCGGAGAAGGTCATGCCGAAGTCAATGCGGTGGCCTCTGTCAGCCACGACGACCTCCCCCTGCTCAAAGAAGCCACAATCTACGTCACTCTCGAACCCTGTTCCCACTACGGCAAGACCCCTCCCTGCGCACGCCTGCTGATAGAAAAAGGATTGAAAAGAGTGGTTGTCGGTTCGCCCGACCCTAATCCTCTCGTGGCCGGCCGCGGAGTCAAGATGCTGCGTGAAGCCGGCATAGAGGTGGTGGAAGAGGTGATGCGTGAGGAATGCGACGCCCTAAATCGTCGGTTTCTCACCGCCCAGAGACTCCGGCGCCCGTGGATACAACTGAAATGGGCACAGAGCGCAGACGGCTTCATGGGACTTAGCGACGACAACGGGAAGCCCGCCCCTGCCCGCTATTCCACACCCCTCACCACAGTAGGAATGCACCGAGAGAGAGCCATGGCCGATGCCATACTTGCCGGCACCGGCACCCTACTTTCAGACAATCCCTCCCTGACAATCCGCCGCTGGCCCGGGCGCAATCCTCTGCGGATTTCCTTCAACTCCCCTCACTTGCCCGTCGACTGCCGGATAATGACCGACGACAACTATCTGCTCCTCCCCACGGACGCGCCCCTGGCAGAGACGATGCAGAAACTCTTCAGTGAGAACGGAGTCAGCTCCCTGATGGTGGAAGGCGGGGCAGAGACCCTGCGCCGCTTCATCGAGGCCGGCCTTTATGACGAGATAAGGAGAGAGACCGCTCCTCTCATCCAGACCCGCGGAGTGAAAGCTCCACGTATCCCCGACGGAATGACCCTGACAGAGTCTGCGAAGCACGACGGCAACATTATAGAGGTGTGGAGACGTTAAAAAGACCTAAAAAAACAGTCAAATAGAAAAAGCAGCCCTCCAAGGAGCCTATATTTGCAAAGAAATAGTAACTTTGCAAGTTGAAAGAATCCGCTTTCTGTTAAACCGCACCGTCGCGGAAAAGAAATGAAGATACTTTTCACAATCTAAAACGCCTGACAATCGTGATAAAGAAATATCTTGACATACGTTTGCTGCCGCTCGTGCTGGCCTCCCTGTTCGTCATCATGACCGCCTGCAACAAAGAGGAAGACAGCACCCTCTCGACAGTGAATATGAATGTGCCGGCTGTGGCCGTCACCAATTTCTATCTTCGTGCCGACAACAAGGTGCTTGCGAATCTTGACTCCGTATTCTTCTCCATTGATCTTGAAAACGGAGTCATCTTCAATGCCGACTCCCTCCCCAAGGGCACGAATATCGAGAAGCTGGTGCCGGTCATGACTTTCTCATCCACGATTGAGACCGCCACAATCGAAATGACGGGCGGCAACCGACTCACCGGCACCTCCGACTACAAGACCAATCCCACAGACACACTCGACTTCTCGGGAGATGTGCGCCTTACACTCACCTCCTCCGACGATCTCTCGCGCACCTACCGCATAAAGGTGAACGTGCATAAATCCGAACCCGATTCGCTCACATGGGGAGAGATGGCATACGCCAAACTCCCTTCACGCACGGAAAGTCCGCGCTGTCAGCGCACGCTGACCGACGGCTCCACCGTCTACTGCCTGACGGAAGAAAGCGACGGCTCCTTCACACTCGCCTCCTCCACCGACCTCTTCTCATACAACTGGGAAAAACGCACGGTGAGTCTCCCCGAGGGTGCTGACCCGGAGAGTGTGGTGCTGACCGATAATAAATTCTACGTTCTGGATTCCGCCGGCCGCCTTATGCAGGCCACTCCCGAAGAGATGGCATGGACAGCCACGGGTGAGACCTGGGCCTCGATCATCGGCATATACGACACTCACGTGCTCGGACTCGCACTGCGCGACGGAATAATGTGTCATGCCCACTATCCCGCCGGGGGCGACATCTCCGACCCGGAGATGAAACCCGGCTTCCCCGTGAGAGGACATTCACAGACACAGAATATAGAAAACGACTGGTCGACAGAGCCGACAATCTTCCTGTTCGGAGGTATCACCGCCTCCGGAGAGACCTCTTCCTCCACCTGGGCTTTCGACGGGGACAGCTGGATAGAGATCGACAATGGTGGTGTGCCCGCGCTTTCCAACGCCACTCTCATCCCCTACTATAACTATCGCAAGACCTCCACATCGTGGATACAGACAGAATATCGCGTGTGGATACTCTTCGGAGGCCGTATGGCCGACGGAAGTCTTAACCGCACTCTCTATCTCAGCTACGACAACGGCGTGAACTGGCGCACCGCCCCCGACAAGATGCAGCTTCCGGCCTACATACCGGCCATGGAGCATTGCGACTGCGCCACTTCGGGCATTCACATGGAGAGTGACCTCGCCGACGCCTGGACACGTGCGGCGGTGACCCCGACAGGGATGCGCAAGATAGCCTACGATATCGATGGCTACGACATCTCGTGGGAATGTCCCTACATCTTCCTCTTCGGAGGCCACACAGCCGACGGACGCCTTAGCAACACCGTCTGGCGCGGAGTGCTCGAACGCCTCAGATTCACCCCTCTTATCTAAGGAAAGGACCGACTGACGTGAAAGAATTGCGACTGAAGATTCTCACCGCCCTTATCGCTTTGCTCCTGACAGGAGCAACGGCCACCGACATGAGCGCGCAGGAAGACTTCCGCTTCGAGGCGGGAGCCGGGCTGGGCATGTCGGGCTATCTTGGGGATGCCAATACCGCCAATCTATGGAAAAATCCCGGCTGGGACGCCGAACTGCTTCTGCGCTACATCGCCAATCCTCGCTGGGGCTTCAAGACCGGCCTCTATATCGGCGGTCTGAGCGGCGACTCCTCGCAGATGACCAACGTATATCCTGACGGAAACACATATAAATTCACCAACACCTTCTACGAGCTGAGCGAGACCGCCGAGTTCAACTTCTTCAACTTCGGCATGGGCGAGACCTACAGGAAACTGCGACGCTTCACACCCTACATCACGGCCGGCCTGGGCATCACTGCCTGGAGCGTAGACTCCAAGTTTGGAGCCGCCCTGTGCATTCCGCTTGGAGTGGGAGCCAAGTTCAAACTCAACCGCCGCTGGAATGTCGGGTTGGAATTTCTGATGAAAAAGGTATTCACCGACAGCTTCGACGGCGAAGCACTCAGCGATCCTTACACCATCAGGAGTTCGTTTATGAAGAACACCGACTGGTATTCCACACTGACCGTCACCATCAGCTATGAATTTTCAAAACGTTGTGAGGTGTGCAACTATAAAGACTGACCATTGGAAATGGAAGAACTGGATATATTGCTCAAGCAGATAGACCCTGAGAGACTGCCGCGTCATGTGGCCATGATCATGGATGGCAACGGCCGCTGGGCCAAGAGCCGTGGCATGGAGCGCAGTGAAGGACACTCGGAGGGTGTAGTGAGTGTGCGCCGTGTGACGGAATTATCTTCCGACCTCGGCATAGGCTACCTGACACTCTACGCTTTCTCCACGGAAAATTGGAATCGGCCGGACGCGGAAGTGGAGACATTGATGTATCTCATCGGATGGGCCATCGAACGCGAGCTGCCCGACCTTCTGCGCAACAACGTGAAGATACGTCTTATCGGCGACATCGGGCGTATCCCCGAAGGACCGCGCCACAAGCTCCTCAACGCCGAGGCCAGCACGGCCCATTGCACGGGTCTGCAGCTTCTGATGTGTCTGAGCTACTCCTCACGCTGGGAACTGACACGCGCCGCACGCCTTCTGGCCGCACGCGCCAAAGCCGGCGAACTTGATCCAGACTCCATCAGCGAAGCGGATATCGAGGCCTCCATGGCCACAGCCGGAGTGCCTGATCCGGATCTGCTCATCCGCACCGGCGGCGAATGCAGGATAAGCAATTTCCTCCTCTGGCAGATAGCCTACTCCGAACTATATTTCACCCCGACTCTCTGGCCCGATTTCGACAAGAAAGAGTATGCCAAGGCCATTCTCGACTACCAGCATCGCGAGCGACGTTTCGGCAAGACAAGCGAGCAGGTGACTTCCAAATAATATGCCACTCCCGACCTACTCATGAAACATATACTCAAGTCTGCGGCTCTGTCAGCGGGATGCCTTATCCTGGCCACCCCCGCCGCCATGTCGCTCGACATTACACCGCCCGTCGTGGCCGACACGATTTATAATCCCGAGGTGATCTATTCCCCGATTCCGCGCACATACGAGATAGCCGGTATCGAGGTGAAGGGTGTGCCCAATATCGAGGACTACGTGATTATCGGCTATTCCGGCCTCTCCGTCGGCGACCAGGTGCAGATCCCCGGCGACGACATCACCAACGCTGTGAAACGCTTCTGGCGTCAGGGTCTCTACTCGAAAGTGCAGATTAAAGTAGCCAAGATAGCCGGCGACAAGGCATGGCTTGAAATCGACCTCCGCCAGCAGCCCCGCATGTCAGAACTCCGTTTTGAGGGCGTCAAGAACGGTGAACGCAAGGATCTCAACGAACGCCTCGGCATGGTGTCGGGACAGCAACTCACTCCCAATATCATAGCGCGCACGAAGCAGGTGATAGAGAAATTCTATGCCGACAAGGGTTTCAAGAACGCTAATGTGACAATGGTGCAGCAGCCCGACCTCAGCAAGGAGAATCAAGTGATACTCACAGCGAGAGTAGACCGCCACAATAAGGTGAAGGTGCATAAGATATATGTGGACGGCAATGAGGTGATGAGCGATTCGAAGGTGAAGCGCACCATGAAGAAGACCAATGAGAACGGCAATCTCCTCAACCTCTTCAAGCAGAAGAAATTCGTGGAGTCCGACTTCCGCGACGATAAGCAGCGCATCATCGACAAATACAACGAGCTCGGATATCGCGACGCACGAATCCTGCACGACAGTGTGGCCCGTCATGACGATAATACAGTCGACGTATTCCTCACCGTCGACGAAGGCAAGCGATATTATATCTCCGACATCTCATGGCTCGGCAATACCGTCTATCCGACGGAGACCCTCAACGAAGTGCTCGGCATCTATCCCGGCGACGTCTACAACCAGAAGATGCTCAACAAGCGCACGCAGGAGGATGAAGACGCCGTGGCCAATCTCTATCTTGACAACGGCTATCTTTTCTTCCAGCTCGTGCCTATCGAGGAGAATATCAAGGGCGACAGCATCGCTCTGCAGATGAGAGTCTTCGAAGGTCCGCAGGCCAAGATCAACAGAGTCATCATCAATGGCAACGACCAGCTCTTTGAGAAAGTGATCAGGCGCGATCTGCGCGTTCGCCCCGGCGAACTCTTCTCCAAGAGCGACCTGATGCGTTCGGCACGCGAGATAGCCGCCAGCGGCCATTTCAATCCGGAGACAATGGGGGTGGAGCCGCAGCCTAACGAGGCCGACGGCACAGTCGACATTGTGTTCAATCTGGAGTCGAAAGCCAATGACAAGGTGCAGATCTCCTTTGGCTGGGGTCAGTCTGGCATCACGGGACAGCTGGGCCTCTCCTTCTCCAACTTCTCGATGAAGAACCTCTTCAACCCCGGGTCATACCGCGGTATAATCCCGCGCGGCGACGGCCAGACCTTCTCCATCTCGGCTCAGACCAACGCCAAGTATTATCAGAGCTACAACATATCCTTCGTCGACCCCTGGGTGGGCGGTAAGCGTCCCAACTCACTGTCGCTGTCGCTCGACTATAGCCGCGCCACAGGCATCAACTCCAGTTTCTACAACAACAACTGGTCGAACGCCTATCTCAACTCCCTCTACTACAACGGATCCCTGGGCACCAACTACTCGCAGTATGCCTATCAGAATGCCTACGACCCCAACAAGGTGCTCCAGCTGGCCGGCGTGACCCTGGGATTCGGCACGCGACTCACCTGGCCCGATGACTACTTCACCTTCCAGGCGTCGCTCTCCTACCGCTGGTATTACCTCAAGAACTGGGAATACCTCTACTACATGAACAACGGCACATCGAACTCCCTCACCCTCGGTCTGCGACTGGCACGAGAGAGTATCGACAACCCCATCTATACCCGCCGGGGCTCGCAATTCTCCGTCGACGTGACGCTGACTCCTCCCGCAGGCCTCTTCTCACGCGGCAAGGACTGGAAGAGTCTGTCGGAACTCGCCTCCTACGACAACCGCGACACAAAAACGCGAGAGGCCGCCCGCTCCGAACTCTATCGCTGGATCGAATATTGGAAAGTCAAGTTCAAGAGCAAGACCTATACTCCGCTCACAGATCCTGACGGACAGTGGACACTCGTACTCATGACCCGTGCCGACTTCGCCCTCTTAGGCTCTTACAACAAATATTTCAAGACTCCCTTCGAGACCTTCTACTTCGGTGGCGACGGCATGTCGGGCAGCTATACCTACGCCACGGAGACCGTGGCTATGCGCGGTTACGACAACGGTCAGTTCACCCCCAACGGTTATGAAGGCTACGCCTACGGACGCTTCGGCATGGAACTCCACTTCCCTTTCATGCTCCAGCCTACCACCACTATCTACGCTCTGGCGTTTGCCGAGGCCGGCAACTGCTGGACTTCGGTGAAAGACTTCTCTCCTTTCAATCTGAAGCGCAGTGCGGGTGTCGGTGTGCGTGTGTATCTCTCGATGCTCGGCATCCTCGGTATCGACTGGGGCTACGGCTTCGACAAAGTCTGGGGCACCAGAGGCGGATCGCAGCTCCACTTCGTCCTCGGTCAGGAGTTCTGACGCTCCACGATGCGACAGGACTCGGACCAATCGGCTTAGACCCCGCCCCCACAAGAAATGTTGAATCAAGGGTCTTAAACCAATCATGGTTGATATTTGTCTTTTCAGAAAGGGAGGCTGCTGTTTTTTCAAACGTCTACCACCCCACGTAAAGACCTAAATTAAAAAACCATAGAATAGAAAAGCAATGAAAAGAATACTCATCGCAGCCATACTGGCGATAGCAGGCATGGCCACAGTGTCAGCTCAGAAGTTTGCGCTGGTCGACATGGATTATATCCTTCGCAATGTGCCGGCCTACGAGATGGCCAACGAACAGCTCAATCAGGTGTCACAACGCTGGGAACGCGAAGTGGAGGAACTCTCCAAAGAGGCGGAGACCATGTATAAGAACTATCAGAGCGATATGGTCTTCCTCACCGACGATCAGAAAAAGAAACGTGAGGAGGAGATAGCCACCAAGGAGAAACAAGTGGCCGAGACCCGCTACAAATATTTCGGGCCCGAGGGCGAACTCTATAAGAAACGCCAGAGCCTTATGAAGCCCATTCAGGAAGATGTCTACAACGCGGTGAAAGCCGTGGCCGAGGAGAAGGGCTATCAGACCATCTTCGACCGTGCGTCATCGCAGAGCATAGTCTTCGCATCGCCTCGTATTGACGTGAGCAACGATGTGCTCGCCAAACTCGGATATTCCAAATGATGAAAACCAATTAAACATACAATAACGTAGAAAACAGACATGTTGAAGAAACTCTTATTCGTAGCTGCCCTCATCTTCCCGATGCTGGCCGGCGCACAGACTCTTAAGTTAGGAGTGGTGGACACCCAGTCGATTTTCGGCACAATGCCCGAGACGGCTGCCGCCCAGACCAAACTCACAGAAGTACAGAAGAAATATCAGGACGAATTTACTCGTCTGGAAGCCGAATACACCCGTCTTATCGAGGAATTCCAGAAGATGGGTCAGGACGAACTGCCCGCCATCCGCGAGCGTAAGACGCGTGAGATCACTGACTATCAGACCAAGATGCAGCAGTTTGAGCAGACTGCCGGCCAGGATATCCAGCAGCAGCAGCAGCAGCTCATGCAGCCCATCATGCAGAAAATCAAGGATGCTATCGACGCTGTGGGACGCGAAGGCTCCTACTCCATGATTCAGGAGAAGGATGCTCTGCTGTTTGTGGCTGCTCCCGTTGACGACTTGACTCCTCAGGTAAAGGCTAAACTCGGCTTGAAGTAAAAGAAAACAGCATATTCCGGGAAGACCTGCCGGTCTTCCTCACGTACAAAAAAGGGGGGTCAGATCATTAATTATGACCCCCCTTAATAATTTTAAGATGAACGAGACTCAAGGCAGTATCGGGGTGTTCGACTCCGGCTACGGCGGACTGACAATCCTCCGCGAACTTCAACGCAGACTTCAGGACTACGACTGGCTATACCTGGGCGACAACGCGCGTGCCCCCTACGGCAACCGGTCGTTTGAAATTGTTTATGAATTCACACGTCAGGCGGTGATGACTCTCTTCGAGAGAGGTTGCCATCTCGTGATACTGGCCTGCAACACCGCCTCTGCGAAGGCCCTCCGCACCATTCAGCAGCAGGATCTTCCGAAGATAGCACCCGAGCGGCGTGTGCTCGGAGTGATACGTCCCACGGTGGAAGCCCTCGGAGACATCAGCCGCAACGGCCACATCGGGATTCTTGCCACTCCCGGCACAGTGCGTTCACGATCATATAGTCTTGAGACCGCAAAGCTCTATCCCGGTATGATTGTGACAGAGACCGAGGCTCCGATGTGGGCGCCTTTAGTAGAAAACGGGGAAGCACACAATCCGGGAGCCGATTATTTCGTTAAGAAATATGTGGATGCTCTTCTGGAAGCCGATCCGCAGACAGACACCATTGTGCTGGGATGTACACACTACCCAATTCTTCTGCCCAAGATCAGGCAATACACCCCACCGCATATCCGCATAATAGGTCAGGGCGACCTTGTGGCCGAGAGTCTCGCCGACTATCTCCGGCGTCATCCCGAAATTGAGAGACGATGTACGAAGGGAGGGAAAACCGAATATCTCACCACGGAGAGCCCCGATAAATTCAACGGCATCGCATCCTATTTCATGCGCGCACGGGTGGAAGCCACGCAAATCGTAATCTGAAGCGGAATCTGAAGAGTGGTCTTCCACACATACACATAAACCAGTCAGCCAAAGAGTCTCTTAAGTAGCTGCTTAACTTAATCAGAATAATGACCATACAGGAAATACGAGCCCATATTCAGGAGGGCTATGACAGTGAGAAGTGCATACAGATGCTCGACTTATATATCGCCGAACATCCTGAAGATGACGAAGCGTTCTATCTTCGTGGAGTAAGATACTGGAGCCTGGGACGCCGCTCGCTCGCCATCAATGATTATCTCACAGCTATCCGTCTCAATCCTGAGAGCAAAGCCACTATGGCAATCAAGACCTCTTATGAAATACTCAACTACTATAATAAAGATCTCTTCAATCCCTGAGGAATAGATTTTAGATTTGAGATAAGACATGTCTCACAAAAGATGAGGTCTTATAAGTTTAAACACTCACGCCCCCGGTCCTGATGGACCGGGGGCGTGAGTGTTTAAGTCCCTTCTATTTGCGTGGAATCTTAGAGTTGCCAGGGGAAGTGAGATTTCCGTGCGACTGACTCCATGCGGTAGATAGGACGCGGCGACGGCGGGTAGAGGCGGAGCGGCCGCGAGAACTTGCGACCGATAGTAAGATTTTCCACCGTCAGCTCGGCGAGACCGGATGCCGGAGCCACCGTCTTACGGACATGAGCCACCAGTTCCGTGAAATCAGCGACGCCCGTCAGCAAGCCCGCGGCCAGCACACGCTTGCCAATGGAGACAGACACGCAGAGGCGGTCGGTCTTCCGGATTGTGGATTGAATGTCTTTCATGGTTTTTCATTTTTAATTGTTTTAGATCCTGCAAGGATTTGTCGGCAAAATTACAACCACCGGCTGCCAAAATCAGGCACTCAAAATCCAATAAAAGTTAAGAGGACATCAGAACTAAATCAGATTCTTCAGTAGCTACATTAAACTGCGGATAAAATGGAAATGAAATTACAGAATCTTTTGCAAGAATCAGAAAAAAGCTCTAACTTTGCCACCGAATAAGCCGTCTGCCGTCAGGACAACGGTGGTTTCAGGAGCAGAAATGGTGGAATGGTAGACACTGGAGACTTAAAATCTCCTGGCCCTTACCGGCCGTGTGGGTTCGAGTCCCACTTTCTGTACCACACAAGACTTCATCAGCGGAAGAGATTCCAGGATGAAGCCTTGTCTGTTTTTAGACCCCAGCCCAGAAGAAATGAAACGAAGAAAGCTAACCAACTATTAATAAAGGCGAATTTTAAATTAACTCCGTAGAAAGGCATCTTTTTATAGGTGTAAAAATTTGTATAACTCACGCTCTCTTATTAATTTTGCACGGATTTTTGGAATCCGGATGTGTATGCATATATGCAACCATTCATTTCTAAAATCACAATCAATACAAACCAATTTTGCGAATCTACAGACATACTCTTGTGAAGCCGTGGCTACGTGCCTGTAAGGATGGCCGACCTACAGGTTTCCGGGCGTATCTTAAACCACAATAAAAAGGATGAATCTACTGGTTAATAATCATTTAACCACAAAAAAACAACTCGAAAGTCAGCTATGCCGGCACTCCGACATACGACATAACCTTATTATCTTGAAAAATAATAAACACAATATTTTTAACCAGACCAAAACATCAAAAGTTATGGCAACTTTCAAACAACTTCTTTGGACGCTTGCGGCATTCCCATTGCTGACGGCGTGCTCCAGCGATGACTTCGCTGACAAGGGAGGGTATGCCGACCTTGTGGAAGGAGAGGGTGTCTACATGACAGTCAACTTCTCTCCGGTCAATAAGGAGCAGACCCGAAGCTACACCAACGGCGACAATTCCAGCAACACAGGTGTTGAAACGGGTACGGAGGAGGAGAATAATATCTCCCGCGTGCTTCTCGTACTCACCAACCCCCTGCAGGACAATAAGTTTATCGCAGCCGCCACTGTCGAGAACAATAAGATGTCGATAAGCACTGATAAGACTATCTATCAGGCCACAGCGAAATTTGAGAAGACAATGATTGCTGACTACTACGGCACACTTCCCTCCACTCAGAGCAATCCGAAGGTGAATGTGTTCGTATACTGCAATCCTTCTCCCGAGCTGGTCACTCAGGTAGCAAATCTGAATTCCGCAGACTCTGATACAAGCTGGCTCAACTGGACATACGACCTCACTTCGGCATCCGACGGAAATCTTTGGACTGCCAATTATTTCCCGATGAGCAACGTCAGCATGGCTACCCGCAATCTGCCGGCATCGTTCGACGCATGGAACTTATACACCACCGAGGCCAATCCCTTCGACCTCTCGGGTATGAACAATGAGGGAACCGACAATGAGGTGGATAACTATAACAACGCCGGCTCCATCAACGTGCAGCGTTCAGCCGTGCGCTTCGACTTCCGCGACGGTTCGCAGATGGATGCTGACGAAGCTCCTAACGGCAACGGTATTATTGGTGAGGATTTCACATACGCGGTGATGACCTCTACCGATGAGGCCGGCAACTCTCACACTATTGTGAAAGCCACTATCGTCAACATGAGCCTTGTCAATATGCTCAATTCGGAGTATCTCCTGGAGCGTGTGTCAAGCAATGGTCTTAACGAAAATATCAATCTTCTTGGAGCAGAGAAGCCCTGGTTCCAGAATGAGTATGGCATTACAACCGGCACTCCCGGAAATTATGTAGTGTCGGCTTACGCTGATAAGAAAGTGAAGCCTCTGACTTCCGAATTTGGCAATTACTTCTTCTATCCCTTCTTTGATGAGACCGGCAAGGTGGCTACCCAGGGTCAAGGCTGGTATACCACAAGAGTGGAAGACGTAGTGGCTAATAAAGACGGACAGTATCCCACCGACGGCACCGGCTTCTACAACCGTTGGCGTTATGTGACCGAGAACACTATCCCCGGAGAGAATGCAAATCAGGTTAACTCCTGGACAACAGGTATTGTATTCAAGGCTAAACTCAAGCCCGGAGATGCCCTCACCTCAAGCACTGACACCTGGGATATTGCCCTCAATAATGCACTCGCATCGAATGCAAACGGTCCGATTCTTTACTTCTTCTCCGGAAAACTCTACTGCGGCTGGGAACACGTGCAGGCAGCCGCCCTCGCAGCAGCAGGTTTTGACGCGACAAAAGGACAGGATCAGACTCTCGACCGTTCGGCGACTCTCTTCAAGGCTGTCTATGGCAACGGCGGCGTGGGAATTATCACTAACGACGATGGTCAGACTATTTTCAACGATAATGAGACGGATGCTGAAGGACATTTTCTTTATCCCGTTGACACCACATCTCCCAACTACTTATGGGGACAATGGAACAAGACTTCCACCACTAATGAAGGTTGGGTAAACTTCCGCAATGCCGTGATAGCATCTACTTTCACTATCTATCAGAAATTCAATGACGGCACCGACGGCTGGGGCTACTATTGCTACTATTATTACTGGAACCGTCATAACGACAACGGCCAGAACGGCGTTATGGCTCCCATGGAGTTTGCTACAGTACGCAACAACGTCTACAAACTCGCTGTCACCCGTCTTAACACTCTCGGACATCCCCGTATTCCGGAGAATGACCCCAACACCCCGACACCCGACACACCTGACGAGAAGTCTGACCTCTATCTGACTGTCAGCGTTCAGGTAGTACCCTGGGTCGTTCGCTTCAACAATATCGAATTCTGGTAATTAACAGGGGCTAACCCCTACGGAAATAATTCCTCAGGGACGCACGGGCTCGCTGCCCGTACGTCTCACCAATAAAAACCGCAGGCGAGCGATGGAGCCACTTACGCATCCGGCTTGCTTTTCCAATCTAACAATCTGAAATGAAAAGACAATTCAAGGCATCTTTAAAAGGTATGGCAGCGATGCTGCTCCTGCTGTTTTGTATCACGACCACATCATGCGAGAGCGTATATGAGGATCTTGACCCTTGTATCAGCGGCGTGAGGCTCCGATTTGTATATGATTACAACATGGAGTTCGCCAACGCTTTTCCGTCACAAGTAGACTGTCTGACTCTTCTCATTTATGACGGCAACGGGAAATATCTCGCGACGCGCACTGCCACCCGTCCCGACACATCGGATCCGGATTGGCGCATGATCCTTGACCTGCCGGAGGGTTCCTACAAGATGCTCGCCTACGGAGGCATCGATTGTGCCGACGCCTCGTTTAGTTTCACTTCCGACCCGGCGACCACTCCGATGAAGGATATGGAGGTACGCCTCAATCCGGATCTATTGACCGGCGAGACAGGCCATGCTCTTCATCATCTCTATTACGGCGCGCTCGACCTGAGCGTACCGAAACCTACAAACAATGGATACACCGACGCCACAATCTATATGATGAAGGACACCAACGATGTGCGTATCATACTTGCCAATGAAAACGGATTGCCGACGGATGCAGCCGACTTTGACTTCAGCATTATCTCCGACAATACGCTGATGAATTATGAAAACGATCTGCTGCCGACCTCTCTGACCACCTACCGCCCCTTCGCTCAGGGGAATATGGAAGTGGGTCTGAATGAGGAGGATGCTCCGGCCGTGATGGCATACGCGGAGCTCTCCACCTCCCGCTTCGTCTATAATAATCCCACCACGCTGCTGATCACCCGTAAGTCTGACGGCAATGAGGTGGTGCGTATTCCGCTGCTCAATATCCTCATGCTTTACAAGAGCGATCGCTACAGAACTATGCCGGCTCAGGAATTTCTTGACCGTGAAAGCCGCTGGAACATCACGTTCTTCCTCACCAATGAAAGTCTCTGGGTTCGCACCAAGATTGTGGTCAACGACTGGACGGTGCGCATGAATTATATCTCAGAGATGTGACAGACTCAAAATCCATCCTTAGAAGTTGTTGAAACTACTTCTAAATAATCAATCTACGAAAATGAAACTACAAACCTTGCCCCGCCTGGCAATGATCCTTCTGCTCACGCTGCTGCTATGCAGTTCTTGCGTGTGGGATAAAGAGTCGGAGCCGGATATGGAGGGGAATGATGGAATGGTGAATCTGATTCTCAAGCTCTCTGTCAACTCCGGGAACAAAGGATCATTTTCCAATATAGGCCGGGAATCCAATGTTGCAACCCGTGCCGATGAAGTGGGTTTCGAGACTCCGACAAATACGTATGAAGGGGTCAATTCTATCCGTATAATCATCGTGCGGAGTGAGAGCAACAACCTTGTGGAATATAACCGCATCGTGACCTACCCGGAGGATGAGCAGCTATGGCAAAGCCTCAAGGAGGAGAAGTTTAAGGTGGCCGGCGATGAATGGAAACGGATTTATCTCGTGGCCAATGAAGCTTCTCTGCCCGCCGAGATTCAGCAAAGGCTGGAAAAGATAGAGGAAGGTAAAAGCTTGAGCGGTGATTTGAGAGACATAATCCTTACCTGTTCTGACGTGACGCCTTATATCAACAATGAGGGTGAGGGAAAAAGCTATATCCCTATGAGTGAGATATTCGACATCAAGGTTATGGAGGGTATCCCCGGCGTGGAGGTAGATGAACAGACCGAAACTCTCTTTATCACAAGAAATAGCGTAAAGTTCAGCTTCACTGCCGAAGACGAGAATAATTCGCATCTCTCCGGCATCAAAATCACCGGACTCAAGATCACCGGGCTGGGAAATATGGAATATCTTTTCCCTCGTAACACGTCTTACTCTCCCGCCAAATACGTGACACAGAGCCTGCCTGACATCGGGCGTGAGATTCTTTCATTCTCAGTGCCTGAGGGTGCCGACGTATTCGATTACACTTTCACCCCTGACAATTTCGGCGTGAAAGGCACGATGGTGAGTGCAGACATATCCTCCGCCTACACTCCGCAGGTATATTTCCTTGAGTCTGTCCTCAATGAATATTATCTGACGGTGACTACCGACCGCGACGGAGCGGAACGCATATATGAGAATGTAAAACTCCCCAACCTTTCGCTGCTGCCCCGCAACACTCACGTGAAGGTGAACATTGTGTTCAAAGAAGAGAATATCTATGTGCAAGTGGATCTGCTCCCTTATATCGGAGTGGTACTCGACCCCGTCTTTGGCAGTAATGATGTGGTGAAACCACCGAAACCACGCGAATCAGACGAATAAGCCACATCAACTCCCTACCCCGCTCCCTCCTCCTATAAAGGGAGTGTAAAGACCGGGAATGTAATTCTACATTATTTTCAAAAGCCACTTAATAAGAAATCCTTAGCAATCATCAATAAGCTTTATGAAGAGGATTGTAAAAAGAAATATATTTTCAGCGGGAATATGCCTTCTTCTGGCGTTAGTGCTGACTGTAGCCGGTGGATGTACTGACGATCTGCTGTATGACCGCGATGACTACGAAGGGGATGGGTCTATCCGGATGAGCATCAATTTCGAGCCTCTGAATGCTGTCGATATGTCGACACGCACACCCGGTGACGCTATCCATGATATCGAGTCTCTCTCCATCGTGTTCTTTAACACTGACGGAGTCTGCAAGAAGATCGTGAATCAGGGAGACCCCGAGATTCAGGATTGGGTGCTCGAGCAGAATGGCAATTCTTCTATGCCGACAGGTGCCGGTCAGCAGGCTGAAGCTACCACTCCGCGTGCCACATTCCGACTGGTCAACCTCGACATACCTTTCGGCACGTATCATATCTACGCGGTGGCCAATATGGGGGAACTCACGTCATCAGCCTCCGATCCTCTCACTGAGGCCAAGCTGAAATCCACTCTCCTTACCTGGAATCCTACCGAGATCGGCAAGAACAACCAGATGTTCGGATACTTCACATCTGTGGCGAATGCCGGAGATCTGAGCGGTATGCCCTCCGGATTCGGTCCGCAGCCTATCTCTATCAAGGAGAACACCTCCCCCCGACTCCACTCATGGCTTCGCCGGGCTGCCTCCAAGGTGACTGTGGCCTTCGATGGAGCCGACCTCAATGATGATGTCAGAGTGTATATCAACAAGGTAACTATCCGTGATATTCCTCGCACATGTTTGCTCGGAGAATATAACAAACCCGCTTCTACTGCCGACCTTATCGCGGAAGGAGGCTCGCTTTACTATACCGACAACGGTATCATTCCGGCAGATCAGGCATCGTCTGACTATAACAGCTGGCTTAAGATCACTAACGACGACAAAGATCCTGTAGGCTCCAACCATTCGGAGACTGCGGAAGCCCTCTTCTTCTATGAGAATATGCAGGGAGACTACAGTCAGCGGTCGGATAAAGAGAAATTTGACAAGAAGCAGTCAGGAAGTCCGGCTCTCGGTGTGCTTGTAGATCCGGGGGATCCGGACTATAAGGATGAAGTGCCTTACGGAACATGGATCGAAGTGGAGGGACACTATGAGTCAGACAATCCGGCCAACCTTGGAAGCGGAAAGATAATATATCGTTTTATGCTCGGCAAGGATGTGGACTACAACTATGATGCCGAACGCAACCATCATTTCAAACTGACTTTGAAATTCAATGGCTGGGCCAATCAGGCGGATTGGCATATAGAATACACTCAGGAAGACCCGGCTATCATCACACCCTCGGATTTCTATATGCCCTATCTCTACAATCAGAAGGCGATGTATCCGCTGACACTCAACGGCGATGTACAGACTCTGAAGGTGGAGATAATTGAAAACGGATGGGCACCTGTCAGTCCGATTACTCATGAGATACCTGCCCAGACTGTGGGAGATTTCACATGGAACAGACCGGCATACAACGTGCTTGGTCCCGTCAACTATGCACAGCTCGGCTTCCTCGCCTTGGCTGTGCCTAACGATACAGGTGAGCCTGCAACTAATGTCGTGCCTCAGACTAATGCGAACAGGACTAATCGAGAGCTGGCTCGTCAGGAACTGAATACGCTGTATACACAACAGAATACAGCACCTGGAGGATACACATGGAGCCAGAAATATCGCGAATATGATGTAAGCCCGGGTACGCATCAAGATGGTAATAACGAATACACTGTCACCAAGGCTGCGGTAGGCGATTCCTATTCCGTTCAGATTCCGTTGTGGACCCGCAATAAGACTATGATCGAGAACTCGGGCTTCACCGGTAATAATCCATACGAGGCATACGAACGAAAGGCGATAATAAAGATTACCGCTACGTTTAATGTCACGAATCCTGACGGTTCAAAAGAGTTGAGGGAACTTACTGAAGAGAAGACTATCTATCAGACGCGCCGAATTGTCAACCCAAAGGGAGTGTGGCGTTCTTATTCGGACAATGAATCATTCTATGTCCACCTCGCGACAATGAATTCCCCGACTGACTCGAAATATTCATGGCTGCGATCCGAGGGTTCGTGGTATGCCTACATTGAAGATGGAGATAAGACTTTCTGTAATCTTGTGCCGAAGGGAGAGACAGAAGCTCAAGACATAATCTATGGAGACACCGACTCGGAGATTGAATTCTCAATAGGCTTCAATGGCAGTGTGACGAGCGGTAATTCAAAGGGATGTATCGTAAGTGTGGTCTATAATGGAGGAAGCTGTGTGCATAAGATTCTAGTCCGTCAAGGTTATGACGAGGCTGTGGCGATTGTAGACGGAGGTGCGAAATGGAGTTCATTCAACCTCTATGCCTGCGAAAGCGGCCATAACGGAGAAGCATACAGTGCGACATCATACGTGAATGCAGAGGTGACCTGTAATCCTCTGTCTGTCGGCTCGCTATTCAAACGAAGGAACTACAGTGATGCGATCCTTGTCACCAATAACAATACCTACGGTCCTCTGGTAGCCTTAAATGGCGGAAGTCTTGTCGTCAAATCAATGGGTGGAGCAAATCGCAGTCTGACATGGGATAATATTACGGCATATCCGGCTACCGAACCACTTCAAGGAAACGGCTATTTCACTGTAGACGTTATAAACGCGAACACCTCTACCCGCTGGGCAAGATTCCGTGCTACGCCTCCCGGTAGTTCTACAGCAAAGACATACCGCGTCCCGAGTTATGCCGACTATCAGGCTCTCAATAATGCTGAATATGCTGTAGGCGTCTTATATGCTGACGATGGAAACACTACACTGGATACATTCGATGCTTACGGATATGAGGATGGTACAAATACATTAAGAAGGTCGCCAAACGGTATGCGAGGCTATATCGTATACAACAAGACCTCCGGAGCTCAGATTTTCTTCCCGATAGGAAAATACGGTATGGCACGACGCACGCAAGTTCAGTTGGACAATAACAACAATAACAATTCCGGTCAACGAGGTTATCTGAGATATGCCGGTATTCAAAATGTGCTGACGGGTGAAGGCAACTATTGGCGACCAATCCCTTACGATATGCCAAGCTGTCCGGGCTCAATTTATTGGATTGACATACCGATGGTCGGTACGCAATATCATACGGACGGTGCATGCTCCGGATGGGACATGAACTACTTCTCATTAGACTTCAGTTCCTACAATTATCTGCTACTTAACGACGCCGGCCCCGTAAAACTCATCTTAGACGAGTANGAAAATACTTCCTGAACTCTTTGTGCAGACATGGCACGCCTCCTTGTACGGACATGGCGTGCCATGTCTGCTCTTGNTATATGCCGCCGGAGGTNGCATAATAACCGAGNNGAACANNCCAAGTAAATGGAGNCTGAGNACTTGATTTATNATGCCGTGGCNNTCGNCATTACTTTGCAGACTTGGCACGCCTCCTTGTACGGACATGGCGTGCCATGTCTGCNCNTGNNATATGCCGCCGGAGGTGGCATAATAACCGAGACGAACAAGCCAACTAAATGGAGCCTGAAAACATGATTTATGATGCCGTGGCAGTCGGCATTACTTAGCGCCTCCTTGTACGGACATGGCGTGCCATGTCTGCCCATGAAATATGCCGC
>JAAVFY010000048.1 GCA_014800515.1 Bacteroidales bacterium | reverse complement strand
GTGCCCTGAACACTGCCCCGGTATTTCGGTTCTTCTCATAGCTCATGATAATATAACGGACAACACCTGCGTTCGTGTGTACGCGCACATTATAAAAATTTAAATTATAACTTCTCTATGATATATGCGGCTAATTTTGGACATCTTGACCTTGTTTCTCAGTCGCTTAGCTCGCTAAGCTCCTTCGCTCCGCGGCCAACCTGACTCAAAATTATCGCGCATCTTTCATATTATTAATTTTTCTTAGCTACTTAATGAATTACTGAATCACGTAATAGTATTGAAGATTTGTGTAAACTTCCCATCCGCTAGGCATCGATAGACCATCTATAGTTGTGCTGTATGGTGGCAAAATATTCATTTTAGAAGGATAAATGGGATTGTAAAAATATCCATTTGAATGATTTTTCTGACCCCATACACAATGTACATAATAAAACGTTTCAGAGGAATATGTATTTGGTAGAGTTGGGTCTGACTTAATGGGATTATTTACAATTAAGGTTTTACTTGCAATTCCGTCAATTATAAATACGTGACCGTCATCTTTATATGGAGTAAATACCTCTTTTCCATCTTTTTCCGTATATGTGCCAAATACTGATTTGATAAATAATGGGATTTTAGAATCTTTAAGAAGCGTTATAGCTCCTTGAACGTTGTACTTCCTCTCCTCACATCTTGAAAATCCCAATTTCTGCATTGTTCTTGGCATAGATTTTTTAAGAGTATCAGTCTTAATATAGCTTACTGAACTACCATATGTCATATTTAACATAGGTTTCGAACCGAGGTATGCAAGGAATTTTGCAATTGCAGCTGTTGAAGTCTTATCCGTTGACTTTGCATTACGTAATATTGTCCAATCTAAGTCTATTGTTTTTGTTGTTCTATTTTCTGTAAATTGAAAATTTTGGGGTTTCCCAAAATATGAACATATTTGAGCAATTGAGAGCGCAGTACATCCAACAAGGTATTTATTAGGACAATAATCATTATAGGGTGATTCTTGATTCCATAAACTCACTTGTTCCGATAATAGGGGTTGAGCAATTATTGTTAATTTAGTCGCTGGTAGGTATGGCTCTCCGGGAACTGGTAAAATTTCGTTGATGTTTACATTATCCGCTTCTTGCTGCAGTAGATTGTTGAAGAAATAGGATAGTGTCGGATTTGTCACCGTGTCCTCAAGGGCAATTTCCCCTGATGTGGAAAAGGCATATACGGGAAGGAGACGGTCATCGGCTGACAAAACGGCGAATCCGGAGTTGTCGGCGAAGTTGACGATATAGTAGGGGGCGACTTCCCCGGATGAGCGTGTCTGATTCCTTACAGGAAGCCTTTCAAGATTTGTGACCAAGGGCAGGACTGTGGATCTTGTGGTACCCGCCGCCTCATTATAATAAGGCATAAGATTGATGAGTGCCTGGTCGAGGGAGACATAATGTCCCTGATCAACTGTTTCCGTTGTGGAATCGTTGATTTCCAGGTCCTCCTGCGAACATCCGGTGAGTGTTGCTCCGGCAAGCACGGTGAGTAGGAAAAGAAATAGTTTCCTCATGATGTGAAAAAATTGTGGGTTGATGTTTATTTGCAATAGTTCGGTAAAATTTGAGTTTGCTCAGTTACAGCTAAGCCGCTAACTGAGTCAACCGATGATTTATCTTCTGAATTATTTTAAGATGCGGAGATTTTCCGTAAGTCGAAATAATTGTTGAGGCAATATAAGCCTCAAACATAAGGCGTTTGAACTGCGCCACCGACAGATCGGGATAATCTTTCCGTATGACCTCCTTGCATACATTGAGAGCCGTGAAGGAAAGATTTAAAGCAAAGTCCAGCCTGGCTTTATCACGCGTCTGCTGGGATTGAAGTCCGGTGAACTGCTTTGCATCGCGTATGCCGAACTCAATCTGAAAACGAGTGCGGTAGAACCCGATGATCTTTTCCGGCATCATATCTGTGTCGGTGGAGAAATAAATAAGAGGATCTCCCTTTTCAACCGGACAGACCACGATACGGATATCGCGTTTCAATGACCTCGAATGTAGGATCGCAGTGTGACACCTTGTCTTGATTCCTTTAGAATCCTCATATATGAATGAAGTGAACACGGACATATCAAGGTTGGAGAAATCCACTTTCTCCCCATACTTTTTCTTTCTGCCACGTCTGCGCGAGGCGGAGGGATCCGGTATGGCCAGATACCTCAGATATGAGTTGGCACGTAATCTTCCAACAAATCGGAAGCCCATGACAATCACTTCATTCACAAACTCATATTTGGAGAAAAAGGCATCGGCAACCAGAATATCCGTCAGTGAAAGTAGCTCTGCCGCCTTTGTCCTGACAAGGGAAACATACCAGTCGAGCATGGTCATCCTTTTCTCGGATTCAAGCGTCCTGAAGTTAGGGGACTGTACTGCGCCGAGCATCACACATGTATGTTTGCTCAGACTGATGGCCCCGATTGCCATTATCTCAAGACCGCGTTTGACACGTTGCGCTACCCCTGACCAGAATCGGCCTAAGCCATACGTCAGCTTTCCTGCTTTCGAAATGAACGACGGATCGATTGCCACAGCAATGTCATCGCCGGGTCCAAAACAGTCCCGCGCAATGCCAATGTTGACTTTCATCCAGTCCACTGATGTCTTGAAATTGGAGGCAAAGGTTTTGGCCGTGCGACCGCCATAGCGTGATAGCCGGGTAAAATTGACTTTGCCCGGAATCAACGCGACAGTGCGTATTGTTAAAATCAGCCAGTTGACAAACCTTTTGCTCATCTTGGTTGTAGTATTTTCAAATACCGACTTGCACCGGAAGGTAAAGTCTTAGAGAATCGCCAATACGTTCATAGTTTAATTGTTTTATAATGAACGCTTTGGCGATTCATTTGTATCTGGTAAATTGAGGTATTAACTTAATTTTCAACAACTTCGGTAATTTTTACCGAATCATTGTATTTGGATAAGTTCCAAAAAAACTTCATTGAAAGTCTTGTGGACAGAAAAAGTGAGTAAATTCTATCCAGTCGCAAAGATAATCGTAAAATCTGAAATAATCAAATGAAATTCTAAATATTTGCATTGTAAAATGTATCCCGCAAGAGTTTGTTATCGACGGTATCTGATTTCGAGACCGTTTTTGGGGGGATGGCTGAACTTGTTGAAGTCTTTGGGAGGATTAAATCTGTATCCTTCTGTCAGAAATATGGTGTCGTTCCGCATTTTTAGGGTTATGTCTTCATCGTTATAAAAAACCTGTAGCTTAACAGTGTCGTGTACATCTTCCGGCAGTACGGATGTGTCGATGCGGATTCTGGCCGGTGTCACGAAGGCTACGTAATCGTCTCGCGAGGCGGTGCGCAGAGTGTCCGTCATTGGCCATAGACAGTCATTATGACCCCACTCGGTTTCCATTTCTCCTGTTTCTTCAAATGAAATGTAAAGAGGTAAATCCGTTTCGTTGAGTTTACCCACGCAGGCTCTTCCCTCCACACTCTCCGGATAATCTTTATATAAAGAATATGGTGACATCCCAAACGCTTCAATCCAGGGAATGTTATTAGCGCCGAACTGGCTTTTTGGGGTGGATATGGCGTATCGGGGTATGTATAGGTTCTCCATACCTACCAAACCCAGAAAGACCACATTACATCCGGCGAAAGCATCTTTCCCTATAAGCATATCATCATCATTGATAAGGACTATCCTTATTGCGCAATCCTTAAATGCAGCTCTTTCAATATATTTGATATTTTCAAGATTCACCTCCGAAAGATGGACACACCCCTCGAAGGCTCCCTGACTGATTGTGTTCAGTGATTTCGGGAGTCTGACGCGCTCAAGGGCGGTGTATGCGAAAGCCCATTGCCCGATATGTTCGAGAGAATCGGGAAGATTGACGTGGCGGAGCCGGGGAAATCCGACGAAAGCATGATCTCCGATCTTCCTTATGCTTCCAGGCAGGGTGATGCTGTCCGGAGAGATCGCGGCGGCCGGCCAGAGGCAATAGGGGGCGATATTTGTTATCCTGCAGCGGGCGTCTTCATAGGTCACGGACTCGGGAAATGAGTTGCCGGAAAACTCCGTCACTCCCACGAGAGTGGCGGTCGAGGAGAGTGGGTCTATACTGCAGATCACTCCGTTTTCCATGACACAAGGATTCTGCTTGAATTTTGATACCGCTATCACGGATGGAAAGAATGTCATCCATACGAGCAGATATGCGATGATTCGTTCGGTAGATATATTTTTTCTCATTCTTCCAATATAATTTTTATTCTGTTGTATATAGGTTCGGCCCCCGAGATGTAGCCTTCGTTGTCAAAAGGTTTTCCACACCATATTGTGAAGGAATCGTCAACCAAAGAGTCAGTGATATCCATGTCATTATACGTCACCCTCAGACTCTCCTTCTTGTTTTCAGGCAGTGAGGAGGTGTCCATCCTGAATTTTACCGGATAGGAAATATGCAGTGTGCCGTCTGCGGGTTCTGGCTCAGACTCAGGTAGCGGGGCTTCCGTTTCCCGGTCTTTCCGTTCATTCTCAGCCCGGGGATTGTTGATCAAGAATCTGTCGGTTTCATATTTGTATACAGGTTGTGAATTCTTTGTCTCGCTTCCGGATCTTGAATTTTCAGATTCCTTCTTTCTATTTTTTCCGGTAAGTGCCCAGAGGTCGATACCCGGTTCCCATAACCCCTCCTTTTCGCCCGTCTCCTCAAAAGAGAAGTAAAGCGGCACTGGACTTGATTCGAGGTGGATCATGGCGCGGTTGTCGAATACCTCCGGCATATCCGACTGATACTTCGCGGTAATCTCCGGCCTAAGAAATTCGGAGGCGCAGGCCACGTATGGAATATAATTGGAGCCGAATGTAGGAAGGAATTCGACCACAGGATTGATGTCTACGGGAGAAAGATGCAGGAAAAACAACTCCGAATCTTCCGGGTAGCCTTTTCTCGATGTTTTCCCCTGGACCATAACATTAAAGTATTTATCGAAAGTTCCTCTGCCGATAATTCGGGTCTCCTCAGGTATTTTTACCCAGCCACCACATTTTCTGAAGGCTCCTGCACCGATCGACTGCACTTTTCCTAAATCCGGATTCTTTATATTGCATTCATCAAAAGCTTCTCTACCGATATTTACTACGGAATGGGGGATTATAAGATTTTCGATACTGTTTCCATTGAATGCGTTTTCTCCTATAGATTCAAGCGTATCCGGTAGCTTAAGACATCGTAAGTTTCGATATTTGCTATGTGCGATTACATGTTCATCAACTGTAAAATTGTTTCCTATATGTCTTATCCCCTCAGGGATGATAAGCGTGTCGGGTTTTTCTTCAGGCCATTCCACATACCTCCGGATTGGAGAAATCGTATAAATGGGATGGTCAGTGCCATCTATGATGATATGATTTGGAAACGTATTGTCCGTGATTCTCTTTACAGCTATTATCTGTACTTCTTCTGTCACGGGATTCCTATACACCACAATATCATCATTCTCAAACACATTGGGATCCTCAGGATCGTAGTTGGTTTGAGAAAACCCGACATTGAATTGCAAGAATAAAATAAAGAGTGTTAAGATCCTATTATAGTGTGAAATAGTTGTCTTTTTATTCATTGATTATCTTTTGTTATTTAAACAAAGAAAAGGAATATATTATATTGATGGTTATCAAACGCTTTTTTTGTTAAAGGGCACTTCTCTGCTCTTCATACTCAAGTTCGTTGCCGACAAAATTTGTATGTACTTTCTTACCTCCCGAGAAATACCAAACGGCGGAGAGTCCCAGATAGCCATCGGGTGTAGTAAATTTCTGTCTGATAATTTCAGTATCGACAAGGCGGTCAAGCACGCGGCGACGGCCCAGTGCTATAAAATCAGCGTAAATCAATATTCTGTCGTTGCATAGATATTTATATGCCGAACCTCCTACCTGATAGACTGTATGATAAGTCCAGCTGTAGTTTCTGAAACTTGGTTCCACAAAACCAAAAACTCCCAGTCCCCAGCCTCGAGGTAATGTGATTGTGTTGTCCAAGCGGAAGAATGTATGACATTGCAAGCCATCGTAATAATTACCATCCATTTCCATATTCTCGAAAATGCCTTTCACGGATGCGGATAATTTAAGTTTCCATACCTTGAAAGGGGTATGCGTAAACTGGGCATACAGTAGGAATGCATTCTGATTGCGTCGGGAATTGACAGGGCTTGTGCAAAATACATCCTTCCCCTCCGTTTTAAGAGTGCGCCAATAAATATCGTTGTGCGTATTTTCATACATTGCGGAGAAGCTCACCATAGAATCCCACAAAGAAAGGGAAGTACGTATACGATGCTCCTCCGGTGCCTTCAGGTTCGGGTTCCCGATTCTGAGATTGTGGGAATCTTCCCATACCGTTATATTTGAAATCGCATCGTATGGAATGTCAAAGAGATTATGGGAATATGAAAGCGAGACGGAATTATTGCCTTTTGTACCGAATGGAAGTGTTAGCTGTAATGTAGGATTTACGGCGTTTTGCGAGCTTTTTACCGACGGACTATATTCAGACTTATACCTGATATGGTTTAACTGCCAGTTGACGCCTGCATAATATTTAATCCTGCTAAAGGATCCCCTCGCCTCAACATAAAAAAGAGGTGTTATGCCTTCACATACCTCTTTTCGGAAATTCAGGTCAGGGATATCCTCCTCTCTTTTCTTGTTGTAGATCACATTTAACCTGCCACCCCACTCCAGATTATGGGATTCTGCTATATCTTTGGAAAACATGAGATGAAACCTTGCAAGGTTGTCATGGCTGCGGATTCTGAAATCAGACTCCTGAATGCCGTCAATGCCGTATGTTTGATGAATCTTGGAATGACGATTAAGATAATCGAGAGTGACGTCTAAGGATAGTCCGCTTTGAGTAGTGTGTTCGAATTCAAGTGCTATTGAGTTACGTAAGATTCCGGAATGTCCTGACATTCCGGAAGAGAGTATTCCTTCGGATCCTTGTAATGGTGACGATAACGACTCCGGAAACATATTGGAAAGAACTATTCCATAGCTTAATCGAAGTGCGCTTGCTGATGAATAATCATAGGATAAACTCAGACGACTCTGGAAAGAGTTTGTGTTGTTAATGTTTTTATAGTTGAAGTCATTATATGGCTTGTCTAAAATGTATGAATAGGATCCCTTGTCTTGTACATTGGAATGGCTGAAATAAGGGGTAAGGAGATAGCCTACCTTGTCAATTTTTCCACGGATTATGCCTCCTGTGCCTTCCATGAAAAGTCCGTTGTCACGAGCGAAGGCACAATTGGCGCGGACCGAACCGTAAAAACCTTTTAACTTAGGAGTCTTTAGCTTGATGCGTATAATGCCTCCGGTGTCGTTGGCAGAGTTGGAAGCACCGGAAATGTATTTAATCTCAACCCTGGAGATATATTCAGCAGGAATACGTTTCAGTTCTTCCTTATCCGTGATTTCCATATCGTCAATAAAGATATGGGAAGCCGGAATGCCTTGAATCTGCAAGACATCCCGGTCGGTTGAAATATCCGGAAGAAACGCAAGTGCCTCCCATCCGGTATGACCCTTGACTATATCTTCTCCTTCAAGATTCGTGATGTATCCTTCCGGGGTAGTGACGATTCTTGAAGCAACAATCTCAAATTCCTGTAAATCCTTGTAAAGACTGACTGTGTCATTTTTACAATTTGAAGATTCCTTCTTATAATCAGTGGATTGTGATTTTAAAGTACTTTCAGATGTACCCGCATCTATATCAAGATATAAAAAGAATATGATTATGCTAAAAACAACCCATCTCATACTCATACGGTTTTATTGATTGAAGAATACAGGATACTTGTGGCTTTCAAGTCCGAAATATATGAGTATCCTAATATCCGGTGAGTCATGGTTTCGAAAAGCTTCATTGAAAATTTTGTAGACAGATGAAGTGAACAAAACCTATCCTGTTGCAAAGATAATAAATAAATTTGAAAAATTGTATAGTTTCGGTCTCTTAAATGACTGTTTCTGTCGCATAAGAGATTATTGTTGCCGGTATCTGATTTCAAGACCGTTTTTGGGGTGAATCTTGAATTTTTTTGATAGATTTAACCTGTATCCTTCTGTCAGAAATATGGTGTCGTTCCGCATTTTTAGGGTTATGTCTTCACCATTATAGAAAACCTGTAACTTCACAGTGTCGCGGACCTCTTTCGGCAGTACTGATGTGTCGATGCGTATTTTGGCAGGTGTCATGAAAGCGACGTAATCGTCTCGTGAGGCGGTGCGCAGCGTATCAGTCATCGGCCATAGATAGTCGTGAGAATCCCACTCGGTTTCCAATCCACCCGCTTCCTCAAATGAAATATAAAGAGGTAAATCCGTTTTGTTGTCTTTATCTACGCAAGTCCTACCCTCCATGCTCTTCGGATAATCTCTATATAACAAATATGGTGATATGCCATAGGCTTCAATCCAGGGAATATTATTGGTTCCGAATTGATCTTTTGGAGCGAATAGGGCGTATTCGGGTATGTATAGGTTATCCAAAATCAAACCCAGAAAGACCACATTACATCCGGCGAAAGCATCTTTCCCTATAAGCATATCATCATCATTGATAAGGACTATCCTTATTGCGCAATCCTTAAATGCAGCTCTTTCAATATATT
>JAAVFY010000047.1 GCA_014800515.1 Bacteroidales bacterium | reverse complement strand
GCGGCTAATTTTGGCCATCTTGACCTTGTCACTCAGTCGCTTAGCCCGCTAAGCTCCTTCGCTCCGCGGCCAACCTGACTCAAAATTATCGCGCATCTATCATATTATTAATTTTTCTTTGCTACTTATCTAAATAAAACCTTTGTCGCCCAACAGTTGTTTATAGGGAGAAACATAAATGAAAATAAAGTAATAGAATTATGGATAAACTTAGTTATGCCTGGGGTCTGGCAATGGGCCAGCAACTTAAAGGCATGGGTGTCAAGGAGATTGACTCCAAAAGTTTTCAGGATGGTGTGAAGGTAGCTTTCGATGGTGGCACTCCCGAGATGCCTGTAGAGGAAGCTCAGAAACTTATCAACGATTATCTCGGAGAGCTCGAGGCTAAGGCCGTTGAGGCAGCCAAAGCAGCCGGCAGCAAATTTCTGGAGGAGAACGCTAATCAGGAGGGCGTGAAGACTACTTCTTCCGGTCTGCAGTATGTAGTAGAAAAAGAGGGTGAAGGCGCGCAGCCTACAGCTTCCGACGAAGTCACCGTCCACTACACCGGTCGTCTGCTTGACGGCACTGTCTTCGACAGCAGTGTCAACCGTGGCGAACCCGCAACTTTCCCGCTCAACCGCGTGATTCCGGGTTGGACCGAAGGCGTGCAGCTCATGAAGGAGGGCGCAAAATATGTGTTCTTCATCCCATCCGAGCTCGCTTACGGCGCACAGGGTGTGCCGGGCGCTATCCCTCCCCACTCTACACTCATCTTTGAAGTGGAGCTAATCAAGGTTGTCAAGAAAGATTGATTTCATAACCGATAACAGACTCCGCCTGTCGGCGACCGCCCTTCTCCCGGAGGACGGCCGCCGGTGGGCTTATACTGATTAGTGCTCTTCTATCTGTTTAAGACTCTTTTTAACTTCAAAATTCTTAATGAAAATGATACGCAAGTTTTCAATGTCGCTCGCTCTTCTGCTCGGAGCCGCTTCATTATCTTTCTCCTCCTGCAACAGCGAGAAAAATGCCGAAACATCTGATTCTGCCGATCTGACAGCCGAGGCCGCCGCCGTGGAGCAGACTTCCATTCTCGCTTCCCCCTCTGAGGGTATCGAGGAATTCCTCTCTTCAGTGCGCACTCAATATGCACCGTCAAGCGTTGACACCACATTCCGCACCACTGACTCCGGTCTTCGTTATCTCGTTGTGTCCGAGGGCTCAGGCATCTCCCCGGAGGCCACTGACAATGTCACTGTACACTATACCGGTCGGCATCTCGACGGATCAGTGTTCGACAGCAGTGTTGAACGCGGCGAACCCACATCTTTCCCCCTCGACCGTGTAATCAAGGGATGGACTGAAGGTCTGCAGCTCATGAAGGAAGGTGGCAAGACTATCTTCTATATCCCGGCTAATCTGGCCTACGGCTCCACCGGCACCCCCGGCGGCCCGATCGGCCCTGACGAACCGCTTATCTTTGAGGTAGAGCTCATCAAAGTCAACAAATAATTCATCTCCGGCTAACGAAACTCAAGGCTCTCTCCGACATCAGTTAAGTAGCTACTTATCTTAGCAGGGGTGGTTAAGCTTAACTACTCTTGCTAAGTAGCTAAGAACAATTAATAAAATATGATAGATGCGCGATAATTTTGAGTCAGGTTGGCCGCGGAGCGAAGGAGCTTAGCGAGCTAAGCGACTGAGCGACAAGGTCAAGATGTCCAAAATTAGCCGCATATATCATATTAAGATATTTTCAAAGCTACTGAGTTATTATATCGTTTAATTTTTCTTAGCTACTTAGCTATTCATGGCTAAGACCACTCTCCCGACAGATTCAGAGTCAGAGCGAGTTTTCCAAGCTAAAAATATCCATTCCTGTTCCGATGAAATCCCTTTTTAAAATCTCAGTCTTAGGAGGCCTCGCCCTCATGTTAACAGGGATCTCCTGCGCATGCAAGGGCCGCACGGCTGAAAATATGCAGCCGACCGGCGACACGGTTGAAGTGGAAATATCACACTCTCACACCTCTGTCACAGATACTGCCACCCCTGACTCTATCCCTACAGAAGCTCATTCTGATATCGATATATAATTAGATTCTTCTCCCCTTTCATTCCCCCTCTTCTATGAAATCTATCTTCAATCTCTTCTTGACTACTGTCATTCTTCTCTCACTCGCAAGCTGCGGCGGCCGCAACGGGAAATCTCTCGATCAAATGTCTGACCCCTCCGCCGCCGATTCACTCCTCTATTTCTTCGGTCAGGTCAAGGCCGACCAATACTGGCAGGAGGCTTGCAATGACTCTGCCAAGAATTCTCCCGCCGCGCGTGCGGCTTATCTAAAGGGTGTCCGTACTGCCCTCAAGCTTATCGGCGACGATGAATCGTTTAACGATGGTGTCATTGCCGGAATACGTATGGCCTCAAATATCCGCACCTTCAGCCGCGAATTCAATATTGCTCTCGACCCTGATGTGCTCTATAACAGTATCGCCTACGGCATGGAGAGTTCTCCGGGTACTGACAATGACACTGTAGCCGAGGAATTCTATCGGCTCCTTTCACGAATCCGAAATTCCAGCGACATTGAAACACAGAATAAGGCTACTGCCGCCCTCTCTGCCGCCGCCAAGGATAGGAATATGTCGCCTCTGGATTCCGACAACCTGCTGAAGCGTATCATCTCGGAGGGTTATGGCAATCATCTCACCAACGGCTCCACTGTCCGTGCAGACATTTCTATCTCGAAAGATGGCTATGACCTCGGCATTCCGCTCCCACGCGACATAAAAATCGGTGCAAAACATATCATCCCGGTCATCAGCCAGGCTCTCTGCTCCATGAAGGAGGGTGAGAAGGCTATTTTCCTCACTACTGCCAACAACCTCTTCGGACGCCGTTGCACACAGATGCATCTCCGCCCCGATGATATCGTCACTGTCGAGATCTCACTCGGCCAGCAGACAGCGGGTTCCAATCTCAAGGCTGATAAACCCGCCTATGATTTCGAAAACGACGCCACTCCCTTCTGATCGGCTCTCGGAATAGAGACAGACCTCACCAATATAGACGGGGCTAAATCCTCACACGAGAATTTAGCCCCGTCTATATTTCCCAACTTTCTTATCCCTCTATCTTTCCCTGCCAGCTGGAATCTTATTCCTCCTGCGGGGGGGGGTAAATAAGATTCCAGCTGCATCGTCATTCAAGGGAGAAATTCACGGCCACCACTGCCTCGCCGGCCACGGGCTGCCCATTTTTTTCAGCCGGGGTCCACGCGGGCATCGACTTCACAAGTCTGATCGCCTCCTGCTCCAGATCGGGGTCTACCTGTCTCACCACCTTTATCTGGCCGATACTCCCGTCGATATTCACCACAAAACTGATGTTCACCACTCCCTCTATACCATTATTCCTGGCCGTAGCGGGATATTTCATATTCTCTGCCAGATAATTCTCCAATGCGTCAGTTCCACCGGGATATTCGGGCGTCTCTGCCGCTGCCAAGGAGAAGACCATGCCGAGCCACATTCCGATTATCAATGTCAGTCGTTTCATATTTGTGATTTTATGAGTTTTTCAATTTTGAATCATTCAGTCGACCTCATGGACACGCTTATCAGTGTCTCGCACGCATCTTCCAGCAGGTCAAGCACAAGCTCGAACCCTTCGGCCCCCTCATAATAGGGGTCGGGGATATGGTCCCATCCGGGATGCTGACTGATAAAATCAGCCATTCCCACAATCTTTGCCTCCTCCCCGGGTGTGGCGGCCAGACTGCGGAGCCGCGACAGATTGGAAGCGTCCATGCCGACTATAAGGTCAAATTCCTCAAAATCCGACCGGCGTACCGGGCGGCTCCTATGGGTCAGACGATAGCCTCGGCGGGCGGCGTGTGCGCGCATCCGGCTGTCGGGCAACTCTCCGGCATGACCGGAATAAAGACCCGCGGAATCTATCTCGTAATCTTTCTCCATCCCCCGAGCCTTCAGCCCGGCAAGCATTATGCCCTCTGCCGCCGGCGACCGGCATATATTCCCCAGACACACGAAGAGGATTCGCTTCTTTGCAGCCTCTCTGTAGGCTGCCGGCAGTCTCATCGCCGCAGCCTCTGTCTCTTTATTGTTTTCGATTGTAGTCTTCATCGCGGCAAACTTAATAAAATTCACCCTCTTACCCAAATTTTTTGTGTGAATAAATGATTATAATTAATTTTGTACTCTCTATTCTCACCCCTAAAAAGCAGCGGATTCCCATACATGAAACTACACTTTTGCCTGCCGTCGGCCTCCTCTCTCTTGCGTTTATTCTTTATCCCGTCTCTATTGCTCGCCTGCTTTATGATTCCGGGCTGTGGCGGCTCAACGGAGTTTGACTCCGTTGGCAAACGTGAATCCTCCGACTCCACGGCGGAGTCGGCCGCTCCTGCTCCTCGTCCGGCTATCACGCCTAATGACAATCCTTCCGACGAGATTCCTCCGGTCAAGGATATTCTTGCAAAATACAACGGACGCATAAAGCATGGTCCCCGCTCAAATGACCGTCTAAAGATTAATTCCGTAGGGCGTCTCAAGGACGTCTTCAACGACAGCAACCGCACGCAACTCGTATTTGCGGAAGCTCTCGGCATCCGCCCTATCCATTCGCTCTATGACGCATGGCATACGTCGCGCCCGCTTATACATATCAAGAGTAATGATTATTATCTTGTAGACTCGCTCACTCACTCACTGCCCTTCCTCGTGCCGGAAGCGGCTGCCTTGCTGAAGCGCATCGGTGCGAATTTCATCGACTCTCTCGGCTCCCGCGGTGCCGACGGCTATCGCATCAAGGTGACGAGTCTGCTGCGCACTCCCTCAACTGTGCGCCGCCTGCGTCGCGTCAATATCAATGCCACTGACAGTTCTACACATCAGTTTGGCACCACTTTCGACCTCTCCTACGTCAAATTCGCTTGTGCCGATTCCTCCCGCACCATCAATCAGGAAGATCTCAAGAATCTGCTCGCCGAGGTGCTCTACGATCTGCGCCAAAATCAGGATTGCCTCGTGAAGTTCGAACGTATGACGGGTTGCTTCCATATCACCACCACCCACTGACATCCCTCTCTCCCATGTCATCGTCCAAGCATTCCCCCTACGACGATTCCCCCGAGGATTCCCCGAAGCATGCCGCTACTTCGGAAGAGGCTCCGCGCCATGGCAGCAGGTTGCGCTCGGCCGGCAGGATCCTCGGCTGCACTGCCGGTGTCTTCGTAGCTGTGGTTGTGCTCGTCCTTCTGGGAGCCTCGCTTTGGCTCACTCCTTCTCGCCTTTCCTCGCTCATCAATCGTGAGGCAAGTCAATGGCTGGAGGCCGACGTGAAGATTTCCGACGTCAGATTCACTCTCTGGAGCTCCTTCCCTCATTTCTGTATCGATGCAGATTCACTTAGAGTAACCTCCCGCTCTCTCGGCAATCTCTCCAAGACCCAAAAAGATTCTCTCCCCGGGGATGCCGAAAATCTCCTCTCCACCGGCTATATCCATGGCTCTCTCAATCTTTTGTCGCTCCTGAAGGGCACTATCTCCATGCGCGACCTTGAAGTGGCTTATATCGACCTCAATCTCGTCGACCTCAACGACTCTATCAACAATTATTCTATCCTCCCTTCCGACAGCAAAGGGAGTTTCCGCATTCCGCGTTTCACCACCAATTCTCTCCGACTGCTCCATACGCGTCCCATACGCTATTTCTCGGCTGCCTCCGGCTCACGATTAGTGGCACCGCTCGACTCGGCCAAACTCCTGCGTATTGCCGATGATCGCTATCGGCTCGTGCTCGGCGGACGGGTATCCTTCCGCTCAGGCTCCCTCGAGGTGCTCCGGGAATTCCCTTTCCTTCTGAATGGCCTTCTCTCTACGGATTTCCACCCGTTCTCTCTACGGCTCTCCGATTTCAATGTGGCTCTGGCTGACATAAAGGGGAAAGCAGACCTCGATTTTGTGGTGGGCGAAAATCCGGCTATCAATCGTTTCTCGTATTCCATCGACCATGTCGACCCGTTCTCCCTACTCTCTTATCTCCCGGCGGAGAGTCTGCCTTTCCTCCGCGAAGTGAAGGCAGACCTGCCTGTCACTCTCTCCGCACGCCTCACGGCTCCCTATCATTTCAGTGCCTCCGCACTTCCTTCCGTGGCTGTGGATTTCCACACGCGGGAAGGTAGCATGGAGTATGATTTCGGGGGGCAATCCCCTCTTAGACTTTCAGATATTGCCTTGGACGGCTCTTTTGATTTCGATGGCCGGAATCCTGATAAGTCGATGATTGAAATCAGCAATCTCTCTATGCGGAGCGAGGGTTCTTCAATGAAGGCCTCGGCATCTGTGAACGATCTGACCACTGTCCCCTTGGTCAATATCGCTTTTGAGGGTCGTGCCGACCTCTCCTCTCTGGCCTCCAACCTCCCGATGCTCTCGAGTATCAGAATGCAGGGGATGGCGGATGCCGATGCCAATATCATGGTTTCTATCCCCTCCTCCCCCGGAGCTTTGCCGGAAGTGTCGGCCGACGGTTCTGTCGCACTCAGGAGGCTCTCGCTTGGCGCACCCGGCAATATGTCGGTCGCCGCCGACTCGCTCCTCATCTCTTTCCTGTCGACGTTCTCCCCCGCGGCTCCGGACTCGATCGCGGTGAAGAAGTTTGTCGCCCGCGTCTCCGCCGACAATACTTCTCTTATATCTCCTGATTTCAATCTCGTCTCGGGTCCGATAGACCTCTCGGTCTCCGCTCTCTCCCCCTTTACTCTCGGCAATTCCGCAACCCCGGACATTCCTCCGTGCTCTTATGCACTGGATCTGAAGCGCCCGGTGCTGACCGAGAGAGACAGACCGTCATCCAAACTTCGCTCTGACCATATCGCGGCAGAGGGTTCTGTCGGACGCACCTCGGGTCACTACTCGGCTGACATGGCTCTCTCCGTCGCCACCATCCGCTTCTCCGATGAATCGGGTTATCTGCTCGTGGGCCCGGTGAACGCGACAGCCTCTGTCCGTCCGTATGCCTCTTCGCAGTCGCGTCGCCCGGCAATGTCAGCACCGAAGCAGGCTGACTCAGAGGCTCTCGCCCGCCTGCCGCACACTCCGGAATATCTTGCTCTCAAGCTTCCGGATGCTTTCAGGAGATTTTATGAAACTCATACCCTAAATCTCTCGATGTCTGTTGCCGGGGGTGATTTCTACACACCTTCTTTCCCGGCGGTCAGCTCATTCGCGGGGCCTGACATTTCTTTCTCTTCCGACACTTTCTCCTTCTCTCGTTTATCCTTACGCTCACAAAAGTCGGCAGCTTCTCTCTCGGCCTCTGTCAGCGGTCTGAGGGATTTCATCGTCAGCTCACTCCCTGTGCCTCTCGATGCCTCTCTGTCGTTGGCTATCGACACTCTCAGCATCAACCAGCTGGCACGCACATACGCCGAGGGACTCAAGCTCACACGGGGCTCCTCAGCCTCTCTGTCAGCTCCCAAACCGGCGACCCTCTCGGCGTCAGACTCCACGGCCATGCTCATTCCGCGTAATCTCTCACTGCGGCTTGATGCCTCGGCCAAGGAGACGGTCTATACTAATCTTCATCTCTACGACCTCGCAGCCTCAGCCGACGTGAAAGACGGTCTGCTACACATCCCTTCTCTCTCCATCAGTTCCGACTTCGGCAAGGCCGACTTCTCTCTTTCTTATAACTCTGCCAATATCCTCGCGCTAAATCTCGGAATGGACGCCAATGTCCTCGACATCGATCTGGTGACCTTCTTCAAGAGATTCCACACTTTGCTCCTCATGATGCCGCAGATGAAGAATCTTTCAGGCTTCATCTCTGCCGAAGCATCTCTCGGTCTGAATATATGGCCGGATATGTATGCCGACGTGCCTTCACTCTCTGCGCGTATGGCTGTGCAGGGACGCGAACTGAAGGTGCATCAGGATGCCTTCATACGCCGCATCACGCGTATGCTGCTCATCCCGACAGCCTCCGACATTCATATAGCGAATATGGATATCAGGGCTTCCATCCACGATAATCTGCTTGAACTATACCCCTTCACTTTCGCCTTCGACCGGTATCGTCTCTCAATGCAGGGCATAAACAATCTCAACGGACGCCTCTATTATCATGTCGGGATACTTGACTCTCCGTTGCATCTTCCCTTCGGCATCAACATCACGGGGATGTTCAGCCATCCTCACCTGCGGTTTGGCGGAGCCCACTATAAAGTGGACGAGGGGGCGAAGGTGGCACGCGATGTGATGGTGCCGTCCTCTTTCAACATCATCCGCGAAGCGAAGTATTTCCTTAATGAATTTGTCAGGAAGGCTGCCGAGGCCGACGACACTCCCGCATCGGCTTTCGGCAATCATCCCCTGAAATGATCCTTATCCGCTTATGGCAAAGAATGACACAAGAATCGTAGCGACCGACACCCCGGGACGCACTATCGACGAGATGGTCTGGAAACTCTCTCCGGCCTCCTCTGTCATTATCACTGACCGCAACGTAGAGGAAAAAGTGCTCTCTCGCCTTGAGAGTAGCCGCGTTGTCACTGAGTCTCAACGTATAGTGCTCGAACCGGGCGAAGCCAATAAGAATCTCCAATCTCTCGCCGACGTGTGGTGGCGCCTCTCTACGGGGGGGCACACCCGCCATTCGCTCATCATCTGCATCGGGGGCGGAATGGTCACTGATCTCGGAGGCTTCGCCGCTGCCACTTTCAAGCGGGGTGTCAGGCATATCAATGTCCCTACCTCTCTGTTAGGCGCGGTCGATGCAGCTATCGGAGGCAAGACGGGTATCGACCTGGGGGAGATGAAAAATGAAATCGGCACTTTCCGTATGCCTCATGCGGTCATAGTCTCGGCCAATCTCTTCTCCACTCTGCCGCAGCATGAACTCATCTCGGGTTATGGCGAGATGCTGAAGACGGGTATGCTGGCTTCCCCCGAGCTCTATTTCGACATCGCCGACGCCGACAGGGTGCTCTCCGACACTCTTCTGATGGAGAATCTCGCTTCTGAATGTGCCCGTTTCAAGAGCGCGATCGTGGCTGCCGACCCGTGGGAAAGGGGCGTGAGGAAAATCCTAAATCTGGGCCACACCGCGGGCCATGCCTTCGAGCTTGTCGCGCTCTCCAAGGGAACACCGCTTCCTCATGGATGCGCAGTGGCCTACGGTCTGCTCACAACTCTGATCGCCAGCAAAATCAAATTTGATTTCCCTACCTCTTTTATCCAGTCTTACACTTATTCCGTGCTAAAACCTCTCTTCCCGCCGCTTCCTGTGGGCTGTGGCGACCGGGATAAGCTTATGGAACTTATGGCGTCCGATAAAAAGAATTTCCGTCATGGAGAGGTGGCGTTCTCGCTCCTCCGCGGACTGGGCGATGCTGTGACTGACGTGGTGCTGTCGCCAGTTGAACTCGAGACAGCGATCGATCTCACCTTCGAAATGCTGGGCCGCTGATCTTAGACCTTAGACCCTGCAAAAAAAAATTTTTCACTTTCTTCTCAACAAATTTTATTTCCCCGGCGTTATACTATTGAACAAGGCAAGAAAATAAGTTCTCTCGCTCTTGAGAGACAAAAGATATTTAACTGCTATAAGCGTTCTGAAAAAGTTGTTATTGTTGTTTTAATTGAAGAAACAAGGTCGCCGTGGTGGCGACCTTTTTCTATTTAATCTCCCCCCTCCTGATTTCTCTCTTCCCTCTTACAGGAACTCCCTCCTTCGCGCAACATGTAGTCTGCACGAAGGAGGGAGGTTCTCTTAACAGGTAGACGGGGATATCAGAGACTGAGACGCAAAGTGGTCTTGCCGTCGCTGACTATATAGATTCCCCTTTCAGCTTTCATTCTGAGCGGACTCTCTACATCGGTATTGGCCGACAGACGTGCCACTCTCTTTCCATCAGGAGTGTACACCTCCACATCGCTTTGCGCTCCATAAAGAAGAATCTCGCCGCCCACATATTCTGCCCGCATCGCATCGGCTCCGCCGGCTATCAGCTCTGCCTTGAGTATCATCACGGGCGCAGACTCTCCGGGTTCTGATTCTTCGTCACCGTAGCAAGCCACTACAGAGTATTCCACAAGCGTATCTCTCGAAGGCAATCTGTCGCCTTCCAATTCATCGCGATATGTCGTAACAGCCGCATCTGTCGCTCCTAAGAGCATAGAGCCGGCATATATCTTATATCCGCTGAGTTTCTCGCGGCTCTCCCCTTCATGCGGCAGCCCGTCGGCATCAAGGCCCTCGGGACGTTCCCATTTCAAGTCTACAGCCGTCAGACTCTCTTTCAGCTGTCCCTCGGTCTGTCGGGCCGCAGGGTATCCCCGGTCGGCATAGCTCACATCTATCTCGCGACTTTCGCCATCTCTACCGTCGTTGCCGGCGATCTCGCCAAGACGGGCACGGAGATAAAGACGCTCGCCGCCATAGCGGGGAAATTCCACACGGAGATCGCGCTTGGCGGTCTCCCCGGTGGGAAGCGACGCTATCTCAAAGCTCTCAATCTGCTGCCAGTGGCTCTCGCCCGACTCGCCGATCAGCAGACGGTCGAGATAGAGGGGCACTCGCTCCGCATTCCGGCTGCCGGCATTCCTCACCTCTATTCCGACGGGTACTTTCCCGTAGGTATGCTCAGCGGGAGCCGTAGCCTCTATCCTTATGTCGGTGGGCACCACACACTCCAGTCTTATCTCGCGGATTCCGAGTGTGCGCCCGTCGGTCACGATAATGGCGTTGACGGTCTGGCCGGCATATCCAGAGAGGTCTGCTGTAATTGTACCGTCATCGGAGGTAGTAATATATTCCTCCCCGACGGCTCCGACGATACCATTGCTGTGGATATATACTTCCACCTCATCGCTCTCTTCCGCTTTATCACAGCGCAATTTCAGCTCTGCCGAGTTCTCACCGACGGTCACGGGTGGCAACACAAGTGCCATCTTTCCGCCATCTTTCAGACTCTCGCCGACAATATAGCCGGAGTCACCCCCGGAATTTTCATCCACATATCGCCAGGGGTTAGTTCCGCCGGGTTGTTCCTCCTCATCTGTAGATATGCCTATACCTCTGTTCAGCATCTCATATAGCGGCATCCGCAGCACTCCGTCATTTGCTACTTTCATGTCAATCACTCCGGAGGTGGCTGTCCAACTGTCGTTGATGCCGGCGGATGTGGCTGCCTTCACGTAATACATATCTGACTGCGGATATACTAAATTGTCAGGAGCGGGAAGAGTGAAGAAGTTGTCGTCCAGACTACCCAGTTCTCTGCAATTCTTGTCGTAGATATGATATGTGAGCTTCTTTGTGTTGAGCGTCCTGCCGTCTATATCTTTCGCCACGGGCTGCCAACTAAGTCTGTATGAATCGCCGCCGAGCATCTCAATCTCTATCTTATCGGGATTGGACGGCACGTTGACACCGACATATACGTCCATATATCCTGTGACGCCTACTCCGGCTTCGGAACTGGCTTTCATGCTGTAGCGATATAGCCCGGCTTTCTTCACTTCGTCGTTGAAGCTAACTATCTGTCCGGGCAGGACTTTCTCCATATTCAATATCTCCTCTTCACCGCGGCTCACGCTGAAGCCGGTCAGGCTCCCGAGCATTGACCCGTCGGAGGCTTTAACGGGCAGCAATATACGGCCCGCCACCTTGAGTGCGCCTTCCTCATCGGGCACAAGCGAGAGGATACGGGGTGCCTCGGGGGCGGTCTGCGCCACAGGTTCGGAGATGCTGACAGATCCGAGCCGGAGTATGTACTGGCCGGACGGACTGCATCCCTGGATACCGAAATTATATTCACCATCCTTATCTACCGTCACTTGCACTTGGAAGGGCGCCGGATGCCCGTCAAGCGTGCGCGACACGAGTCTCTTGGTCATATCAGCCGACTCCATCCCTTGTCCTATCCAAAGGGCTATACGCTCGTCGTGTCGGACACTCTGACTCCATGCGTCGATAGTGACAGTATACACCATTCCGCGCTTAAGCTCTACGGGGGCACTTATCAGCCAGTCGTTCATGGCTTGTGAGGAATAGTCCACGTAGGCCGAATGTTTCTCATCGGGTGTCCACGTGATTCCGTCGCCGTTTGCATCGACGATATGGAAGGCATCGAGCACCCCGGGCGCACGGAAATCTACTTCGTATGGCAGGCTTATCTTGCCGAGCGCAAGAGGATTGGAAAGTATCTCCTCGCTTCTTCTGCCTTCATTGACAGCTACCACTCCGTAGCTCACCACTCTCAGAGCCTCTCCCTCAGGCGCGGGTTCGCTCCACATGGTGGCGGCTATCCCCTCGGCTGCTTTCTCGCCGCCGGGATAGCGTATGATGTCATAAGTGAGTGTCGAGGTGTTCACGTAGCCGCCGCTGACTCCGACCGAAGGAGCCTCCCAGCGGAGTTGCAGTTGTCCGTTATCGTTGTCTTTGCTCAGGAGTGGCACATCGCTCATCAGAGGCACATCGGGGCCTACAGCCACTGTTCTCGAAGCCGCAGGACTCTCCCCGGCCTCGTTGCTGATGATGACGGTGAATACGTATACTCCCGCTTCCGCCACCTCTACGGCTGTCTCTATTCTCTCGCCTGGCGAGCAGGTGCCTTCGCCGAGTGTCTCTCCGTTTGCCTTGAGTGTCCATCTCATCTCCCCTTCGATTTCTCCACCTCCAAAGAGGGTTGTGGGCGAATTGAAGGCCACTGTGCCGCTGAGCAGTCCGCCGCCGAAGTCGGTAGCTATATCGGTAGCGGCAGCAGGCGCATTTTCCGAGGCTTCTGCGGATGGTATGTAGATGCCGCCCCATTGTTCGTTGTTGGCAAACTCTCCAAGTGATACCACACTGCCTGTCACCGGGTCAATGGAGTATAACTCAGATCCGTCTTCTCGGGCCTGAACATAGATGAGGCTGCCCGATGAAGCATCGTAGGTGGCTGAGGTGGTATATGCCGAAGGAAGCGACAGGGCATATAGAAGGGTCTCGGATCCATCGGAGATGTTGATACTCACGAGCGAACCTTCAGTGTTGATGCCGAAAAGAGTACCGCTCTCATCGAAAGCAAGGGCCTGATAGGGTTCTTCGCTCCGGGCAACAATCTTCTTTCGAGTTCCGTTTTTTATGTCAAGGCTGGAGAAAGAAAACGTCCCGTCAAGATTTGCAAAACTTCCATAGACACGTTTATCAACCGGATTATAGGCCAGAGAACGCGCCATTGTCTCCATATCTGCCGCTGTCCGGCTTATCATTGTCCAGTCTTCCGGATCAAAGAGATAGTGATCCACAAGATAATATCCCATATAGGGTGTTGTAGAAATCACAAAATACCCTTCAGGGGTCATCACGGCTCCGGTCGTGGCGTTCAAGCGGCTGTCAAGTGCGATGTTCTTCACCTCGGGAGCCTCCCCGGGTGTGAACGTAGCCGAATATATTCCGTATGGCTTTTTGGCCGACTGTCCGTTAATCAGATCGCCGGCGAGCAACGAGCCGCACATCACAAACCCGGGCCGCACCGCCGCAATCGCGGCAGGTTGCGGACGAGCCGCACTTCGACCCCGGCCCGACACGCCACTCTCTCGCACAGGCATCATCTTAGCCAAGTCGATGTTATGTACAAGGCCCTGACCGGATGGTTCGGCGACCGCAGCAGTGCTCACTGCCACACCGGCACAAGCCGTTATAAAGAAAGAAAAAACATTCATGAAAAAAAGATACTTAAAATCCCCTCACCAATTAACGGAAATCAAGCCCACTTATTAGAGCAATTCTCCTCAAAGTCAGCCTGACAGCCCCATTTCTTCCACAAATGTATAAAAAATTTCGCAAACCGCCTCATCCTCCCCCATCAGAATACATTCTCTACCCTTATTTTCATTGATTTATCGCCGATTCCGTGCACGGAATCGGCGATAAATCTGTTATTTAATCTTGGTTTCTACGCTTACATGGCACCCTACGGGCGTATATGAAATCGGCAATTTCACCTCATCGCAGGGTCAAGAACTGTCTTTCCTCCACGTATATACGGCTGACCCGGAACAGACTCCCTTATTTTGCGTCCGTTCAGGTCAAAGAGACTTGTCTCTGAGATATTGTCTTTAGTCTCCTCCACTTCTGCAAGAGATACTATCTTTAAAATATTCTCAGGGAAAGGTGAGGGATAGTCCTGACCGTTGCTGACAGCATCGCCTGTGTTGATCTCAAATGTAGAGCCGTCTTCTATTGCTGACACTTCCTTGTCTCGATAAAGAATATTGACCCTTTCTCCATCTGCCGTCGACACCTCGAAAGTTGCGGTTTGCTCAAAGTCACCCTCTGATTGCGAACCGCCATTCCTTATGAGAGCCAAAAGTGATTTACGATTATCCATCGTGTATCGCTTGTCACTCTTATTGTCTACAATCAGACTCAATGTGCTTCCCTGCTGTATCTCAAAATCTATAACAGCCCTTCCGTAATAGAGATCGGGACAATCACGATAGACGGGAGCCGCCAAAGCGGGTATAAGTAACTGTTCCGAGAGTTTTGGCAAAATGATATAGGGAATGGGGGTATCTCCAAACACTTTGGAATAATCTATGAGCGGGACGTGATCATAAAAGTCAAGCGAAAGGTATCGAAGTCCGCAATCCATAAATGCTCCGCGTCCGATTATATCGACACTCTCAGGAATAGTGAGTTCCGTCAGGAGAGGGCAATAAATAAATGCATAACTGCCTATGGCTCGCACGTGAGAGAGGTCTACGGTCTTCAAGTTATAACATGTCATGAAGGCCATGTCTCCTACATACACAAGTGTGGACGGGAATTCCAATTTCTCCAACGCTGTCCCGGCAAAAGCTTGCTCTCCTATAGTCAGAAGGCCCTCGGAGAAGTCTACTTTTGTCAACGAAATACAGTTGTCAAAGCATCTGTCACCTATTTTCACAACAGTAGAGGGCAGTTGGACACTCTGAAGCTTCTTATTATCTTGAAAACACTCATCACCAAGAACAGTGACTGTATAGGTCAATCCTCCTCTCTCGACTGTGGCGGGAATCACAAGTTCTGACGAGCCGGCGGATGAAAAATCATAACCTTTGACCTCCGCCACACCGTCTTCAGCAAGTGCGTAGCGGACTCCTTCAACACTCACATACTGTACCTCAGCAGCTTCCGGCTCCGCGCATATACCGGAGATCGGCATCAGCATCGCAAAAAGATAAATTAATTTCTTCATAATCCTCTTTATATGTTTCATAAGTTTCGGGCAAACATTACCTAAAAAAATCTTTCTCAAGTAAAGCAAAGGGTGAACTTCCTCATTCGCTTTTGTCAGATATTTGAACAAGTTCTTCATCCTGTTGCCATAACAGCCAATAGCGTCATAGCAAGAAAAATAAATTTTCTCATTTTCATGGTGTTTTTAGTAAATATTCGGTTGTACAAATCTTAAATGTCCTACAGCGTAAGCTCTTCTATCTATTATTTACTGTCTCTGTAAACCACAAGTATAGCTACACTGCTAAGATTCTACCAACCTTAAAACTTCAGTAATACATACATATACCTTATACCGGTCTTTTAGTATCGAAGCATTACCTTTTAGGATCCGTAAGCAAAGTTAACAATAATAATTCTAAATTCCAAAAAAAATCAAATTTTAATAAACTCATATAAACAAACCAATAATATGACCTCCAAATTTATTAGCATTATGCTACTTATTGACTCCTATGACCTAACTTTCACACTTAAAAAATCACCTACTTTCTATATAATCGGATTTTTTGATTAGCGTTTTGTTATAATTAATTCCGATTACAGTCAACATAACTACAAACCTCTGACTGTAGCATCTGAAGGGAGCCTCCTTGTACGGACGTGGCGTGCCACGTCTGCTTTGAGAATGCCGCGGAAAGCGGCATAACCGCAGGCCTATTGCTCCATTATAATGCCATTCATTGGCTCTAACTATTATGCCGACGGGGGGCATTATCATTGCAGACGTGGCACGCCACGTCCGTACAAGGAGGCTGAAAATATCCGCAATAAAAATGCCGCGGAACGCGGCATAACGACTCGTCACCAACGCTAAGCCGTATGGATCCATTAAAAAAATGCGGCGGCATCCTGAGATGCACACCGCATTTATAATCTTTGATTTCTCCTGGGGAGAATCTTATCCTTCGTATTTCTTCAGAATCACCGCTGCATTGTGGCCTCCGAAGCCGAATGTGTTCGACAGGACGGTCTTCACATCACGTTTCTGTGCCTCGTTGAAGGTGAAATTGAGATTGTAGTCAATCTCGGGATCATTGTCACCTTCCTCGTGGTTGATGGTGGGCGGAATGATACCATCGGTGATGGCTTTCACACCCATGATGGCTTCCAATGCTCCGGCTGCTCCTAAAAGATGGCCGGTCATCGACTTAGTAGAACTGAGATTCACCTTATAAGCATGGTCGCCGAATACCTCTTTGATGGCTTTCACCTCACCGATGTCGCCAACGGGGGTGGATGTGCCGTGAAGGTTGATGTAGTCGATCTCTTCGGGCTTCATGCCGGCATCTCTCAGGGCGTTCTCCATCACGAGTTTCGCACCAAGGCCTTCAGGATGTGTGGCTGTAATGTGGTAGGCATCTGCACTCATACCACCGCCTACTATCTCACAATAGATGTGTGCGCCGCGAGCTTTGGCGTGCTCGAGTTCCTCAAGCACGAGGGCGGCTGCGCCTTCACCGATCACGAATCCGTCGCGCGAACCGCTGAAAGGGCGAGATGCTCCCTGCGGGTCGTCATTTCGTGTGGAGAGGGCTTTCATGGAGTTGAAACCTCCCACTCCGGCAGGGAACACAGCTGCTTCAGCTCCGCCGGTCACTATAGCGTCGGCCATGCCGAGACGCACATAGTTGAAGGCGTCGATCAGTGCGTTGTTGGATGATGCACAGGCTGACACCGTGGCGAAGTTAGGTCCGCGGAAGCCATACTCTATCGAGATATGGCCGGCGGCGATATCGGCAATCATCTTGGGAATGAAGAAAGGGTTGTATTTGGGTCCCTGCTCTTCCCCGTGAGTGGCATAGTAGCCGGCCTCCTCCTCGAAGGTGTGAAGGCCGCCGATCCCGGCTGCGAATACTACTCCAACTCGGTTCTTGTCAACGCCCTCACTCTCAAGCCCGGCGTCGGCTATTGCCTCTCCGGCTGCCACAAGTGCATACATGGCATAGAGATCGAGCTGTCGAGCTTTCTTGCGGTCGAAGTGCTGCGCAGGATCAAAGCCCTTTACCTCACAGGCAAACTGAGTCTTGAATTTCGATGAATCGAAATGGGTGATGGGGCCGGCTCCGCTTACACCTTTGACGGCGTTTTCCCACGTGGTCGCAACATCGTTGCCCAGCGGGGTCAGCGCTCCAAGTCCTGTCACTACAACTCTCTTTAATTCCATATACGGGAAATACGTGTTGGGTTGCTTTTTTTCTTTTGTTTCCCGGCGTCTGTCTTTGTTTCTGGTTCTCTGCCTAACGAAGGCCGATTTCCTCCGTCGGTCGCTGACGCCGTCTTTGCTGGCTTATCAGCCCTGATGGCTCTCGATGTAGGAGATGGCGTCGCCTACGGTAGCGATCTTCTCCGCATCGCCGTCGGGGATAGTGATGCCGAACTCTTTCTCAAACTCCATGATGAGCTCTACTGTGTCAAGGGAGTCTGCGCCCAGGTCCTTGCTGAACTCTGCGTTGGGCGTTACCTCGTTCTCGTCTACTGTCAGTTTGTCGACGATGATATCTTTCACTCTGGATGCAATATCAGACATGTTCGTATGTTTTTATGTGTTAATAATTTGTTTCCGATTGTTCAGGCTGCAAAGTAAATTAAAATATTTCATTCAGGGAAATATTCTGCACATTTTTTTGTTTTATGTGCATTCCATCTCCTGCCTTATCTCCAATTATTGGTATTTTATTCNCAATATTGGCCTCTTTTTCCCATCTCATAATCTCAAACTCTCATCTGTCATCCCTATACCTCAGCCCTTTCACTCTTGCTTATCGCCTGATCTCTAATCTCTCTGACCTAATGCTTTCTTCCCCCCCCCTTTTCTCTCTACATCCAAAATCCAAGGAACATAAAAAAATGTCGGCATCGCAAGTGAAGCCGACATTTTTATTTTTTTAGATTTTCTTATTTCACTTCCCAGGACTCTGTGGTACGAAGGATCATATCGCGGAGCGAAGTATAGCCTTTGGCGGCTTTCACCTGCTCCACCTGAGCCTCGACTCCGGCCTCATAAGTGGGAGCCTCCACATCACGTATCACTCCTATAGCCATGGGAAGTTCATGGCCATTCATCATGGCGAGCATCTCATGAAGATAGTAAGAGGGTGTGTGGGCATCGTGCACAAGCACATCATCGAGTGTGTAGCCGTCCTCACCTACGGTGACAGCCTTAAGTCCGAATCCGTCCTGCACAAGACCTTTCTCCATATTAGCACCAAAGAGCATCTTTTCGCCCTGGCGCAGATGGATGGTGTGGTCGGCGCGGTGTTCTTTGTCGGAGATTGCGGCGTAAGCTCCATGATTGAAAATTACGCAGTTCTGCATCACTTCCACAACGGATGTGCCTTTATGGCGGGCAGCAGCCACCATCACCTCGCGAGTGGTGTCAAGGGCGATGTCGAAGCTGCGGGCAAAGAAGTTGCCGCGGGCTCCGAAGCAAAGCTCGGCGGGAATGAAGGGGTCTTCCGTAGTGCCATAAGGGCTGGATTTCGACACTGTTCCGCGCTCGGATGTAGGCGAATACTGACCTTTGGTGAGTCCGTAGATCTTGTTGTTGAAGAGGATGATATTGATGTCGATGTTGCGTCGGAGGGCATGGATGAAGTGGTTGCCTCCAATCGCAAGCCCGTCGCCGTCGCCTGAAATCTGCCATACGGTGAGGTCGGGACGCGCCGTCTTAACTCCGGTCGCTATCGCGGCGGCACGCCCGTGGATGGTATGCATGCCGTAGGTGTTCATGTAGTAGGGAAGGCGGGAGCTACAGCCGATACCGCTGACCACTACTGTGTCCTTGGGGGCAACCCCTATGTCGGACATGGCCTTATGAAGCACATTGAGGATGGCGTGGTCGCCGCAACCGGGACACCAGCGCGGGGTCTGCTCGTTCTTGTAGTCGGCGGCCGTAAACTTTATCTCTGTTTCTTGTGTCATGGTTCCGGGGCTTTATGCGTTCATGTGTTTTACTACTCCGTCCACTATCTCTTTGACGAGGAAGGGCTGGCCTTCCACTTTGTTGATGCGAAGTATCTCCTTGCCGGGCAGGTGCATCTGGAGATAGTCGGCAAACATGCCGGTGTTCAGCTCGGCCACAATTATCTTCTTGTAGCGAGAGAGCACTTCAAGGGCGTTGGAGGGCATGGGGTTTATGTATCTGAACTGCCAGAAGGCACAGGGATGGCCTGTGGCGTTGAGCTCGTTGCAGGCGGTCAGCAGATGACCGTAGGTGCCGCCCCAGCCGATCAGGATGGTGTCGGCATCGGCATCGCCCATGGGTTGCACGAGGGGCACTTCGCGTGCGATTTCGGCGATCTTGCGACGACGGCATTCCACCATGCGCTCGTGGTTGGGACCGTCGGTAGAGATCACGGAGGTGTCGAAGTCTTTCTCAAGTCCGCCTACGCGATGCATGGCTTTTTCCATGCCGGGGATAGCCCAGAAGCGTGCAAAGGTCTCGGGGTCTCTGTCGAAAGGCTTCCATCCGTTCTCAAGCATCTCGGGCGTCACGAAGCGGGGCTTGATCTCGGGGTAGTCTTTCTCTTCGGGCACTCGCCATGCTGAGGATCCGTTGGCAATGAAGGCGTCGGTCAGCAGTATGACGGGGGTCATGTGCTCTATTGCGATGCGGGCTGCCTCAAAGGCCATGTTGAAGCAATCAGTGGGGCTGGCGGCGGCAAGCACACAAAGGGGGCTCTCGCCGTTGCGGCCGTAGAGAGCCTGCATCAGGTCGGTCTGTTCGGTCTTGGTGGGCAGGCCGGTAGAAGGACCGCCACGCTGCACGTCGATCACCACAAGGGGGAGTTCGGCCATGACTGCCAGACCGATACCCTCGCTCTTGAGAGCAAGACCGGGTCCGGAGGTGGATGTCACGGCAAGATGTCCGGCATAGCTGGCGCCTATCGCGGAGCAGACTCCGGCAATTTCATCTTCCATCTGGCAGGCTTTGACCCCAAGGTCTTTGCGCTTGGCAAGCTCATGAAGGATGTCGGTGGCGGGGGTGATGGGATAAGATCCGAGGAAGAGAGGACGTCCGCTCTTCTCGGAAGCCATAACGAGGCCCCATGCCGTCGCGGTGTTACCGTTGACGTCAACGTATGTGCCGGGAGCCACGGACTCTGTCTCGATGCGATAGGTGGAGAGGGAGGAGTGGGTGTTATGACCGTAGTCCCAACCGGCCTGAACCACCTTAGCATTTGCCTCATATACAGCAGGTTTCTTAGCAAACTTGGCTTTCAGGCGCGCAAGAACCCTGTCTACGGGGCGATCGAAGAGCCAGCATATAAGTCCTAATGCAAGCATATTCTTGCATTTCATCATGGCCTTCTGATCCATTCCGCTGTCGGCAAGTGTGTGCTTTAGAAGGGTCGTCATAGGCACAAGGAGAATCCTGTTGGGATCTATGCCAAGTTCGCTGACGGGATCGTCGGTCTTGTATTCGGCTTTCTGCAGGTTGGAGGGTGTGAAGGAATCGCCGTCGCATACGATGATGCCGCCGGGCTTCAGAAATTTAAGGTTGGTCTTGAGGGCAGCAGGATTCATGGCCACCAACACATCGGCGGAGTCGCCGGGGGTGTGCACTCCCTTGCCTACGCTTACCTGATATCCGGACACTCCGCTGAGAGACCCTTGCGGGGCGCGTATCTCGGCGGGATAGTCGGGAAATGTGGAGATGAGGTTGCCCTCTCCGGCTGACACATTCGAGAAAATGTTGCCGGCGAGCTGCATTCCGTCGCCGGAGTCACCGGCGAATCTCACCACTACCTTGTCTATCGTCTTCACGTTCGTAGATTGTAGCATGACTTTAGTTAGTCTTGATCCCCGGCCTGAACCGGAGATATTGTCATTATGGTTAAGGATAATTTTATTTTATGCCCGTTCGGGCGGCCTCTCTGTCGCTCGGGACTATGAATTTTCATTCTTTTCCCTTTGTCGTCAGTTTCGACCGCCTCTGTTTCCGATTGCAAAATTAAGTATAAAAAACGGAGGAGTAAAATTTTCCTCCTCCGTTTTTATTTTTGACTTATTTTTTGATGTCGTTTCTTCTTTCTTTTATGTGGTGAAAGTATTCGGTTAGAAGTAGTTCACTTCTTCCTCTTCAAGCGCGCTCAGAACGGCATTGGCAAGTGACGAGGCTCCGATGCGGAAGTAGCGGGGATCGAGCCATTCGTCGCCGAGCACCTCTTTCACAATGGCGTAGTAGACGAGGGCATCGGCCACTGTGCGAATACCGCCGGAGGCTTTGAATCCCACTTTACGTCCTGTGGCTTTGTAATATTCTTTTATGCAGCTGCACATCACCCATGCGGCTTCCGGGCTGGCACCTGGATAGCCTTTTCCGGTTGATGTCTTCAGGAAGTCGGCTTCGCTGTAGAGTGCAAGCACGGAGGCTTCCCGGATGGCCGCGGGGGTACGCAGTGCCCCGGTCTCGAGTATCACTTTCATAAGGGCACCTTTGGCTGTGTGGCGCATCTCGATGAGTTCATCGGTCAGGTCTTCGTAGTTAGCATCGCGCAGCATACCGAGGTTCATCACAACGTCTATCTCTTCGGCTCCGCCTGCCACGGCTAATGCCACATCGGCCACTTTCACCGCTGTGAAGGTCTGCGACGTGGGGAATCCTCCGGCCACTGTGGCGATCTTCACTCCTTGTGCGTCAAGTTCGGCATCGACAGTCTCGGCAAAGTTGCTGTATACACATATTGCGGCTACATTGCCGTATTGGGGATACTCGCTGTCGAAGTCATTGACTTTTCTCACGAATGCTCCAACGCTCCGCACACTGTCTTCGGTGTTGAGAGTGGTGAGGTCGATGGAGTTGAGTAGGAATTTGTAGGTGTCGGCATTGGCGTAGGCCGCAGCTCCGTCAAGAATCTTCTCTACTGCGGCTTTCACTGTGGATTCATCCACCGGCACACTGCTCGCGGCTATAGCCTGACGGTATCTGTCGCCGGCTTCTGTGCCGGCTATCGGGGTATTTGTTGTCATTTTCTTTATTTTTCTTTTGTGAGATGGGGGGACTTAAGGAGCTTTTTAATCTCTCCTCCATATCTAACAACTTCTCTTATCGTTTGGTTATTCTCTCCGGATGCTGGGCAATATAAGCAGCCCAACTGGAGGCTCCTTTCTGCACACGGGGGCGGCCGGTCTCATAAAAATGGGTCAGGGCAGCGGCTAACGCATCTGTAGCATCCAGAAGACGGGGCATGTGGTCGGCGGGTATCTTGAGGATATGCCGGAGCATATTGGCCACCTGCTCTTTGGAGGCTCCCCCGTTGCCGGTCACCGCTTGCTTGATACTAAGGGGNGCATATTCAGCTACGGGTATATCACGCGAAAGCACGGCAGCCATTGCCACCCCCTGCGCTCGTCCGAGCTTCAGCATCGACTGCACGTTTTTTCCGAAAAAAGGGGCCTCCAGTGCCACTTCATCAGGAAGGTATTGCGACGCCAGTCCGGTGACACGTTCGAAGATACGATGGAGTCTCTTGTAATGGCTCTCGAATTTACTGAGTTTTATCACTCCCATCACCACCACTTCAGGGGTCTTGCCGTTGACGCCTATAATCCCATAGCCCATCACGTTGGTGCCGGGGTCGATGCCCATTATTACTCTCTCATATCCTCTTACATCTCGATCAAGGGAGATCTCATCGGGAGTCTCCTCATGCGAGGCTGCGGATAGAAATCTGTTATCTTTCGTCATCATGTGTCAGACAATAAAGTCAAGTTGCTCGAGCAGAGTGCAGAATGCCAAAGCCTCGGACCCGAATTTCTCCCGATAGGCCGCAAGACAGCGTTCGAGCTCGTTTCTCTCCCACTCGCGAAGAGCAGACTCTCCGTCGAAGAGAGTACGCAATGCCACACTCACACCTCGGTCGGGCGGATTCACCTGTCCCTCCACCTCCCGAAGGATCGCGACAGATAGCTCTCTCTCCTGTCCGTTTCTCAAAATAATTACACCCTCGACATGAAGCCACCGCAGAAACTCCTCTGTCCGCACAGGGTCAACCACAAACGTAATATTATGTATCAGCATAAGTAGCTAAGAAAAATTAAACGATATATAACTCAGTAGCTTTGAAAGTATCTTAATATGATATATGCAGCTAATCCAATCCTCCACCCACATCTTCTCAACGTCAATTTCTCCCGGTTTGTTGCATAGTGGCTATACCGGCTAAATTAGCTTAAATAGCCCAAATAGGGCTACCACAGTTACCACAGCCCCCTCTTTCATCTACAAAAAAAACGGCATGCTTATCACTAAACACGCCGTCAAAACAAAATTATGAAAAACATTCAACGCTATGCTGCAAGCAGCATCTTTGAGCCTCTTGTCGGATTCGAACCAACGACCCCGAGATTACAAATCACGTGCTCTGGCCAACTGAGCTAAAGAGGCAGGTGGGCGAGCTACCCATATCGCACTGCTCAAACCACTACCCTTGCTTCGATCAAGACCTGGGGGAGTCATGGCGAGCGAGTCGTATGGGACTCACCCGCTGCAAAATTACAAAACATTTCTGATTCACGTATACACCCACCTATCTCTTTCACATTTTTTAACATTTGACGGTTTTTCGACCCCTCCTTTTGGTACGCCTTTCTTGCCCTTCTCGTTTTTTAATAATTATGCAATTCTTCCCCTCTTTCGTGGTATCGTTCCGCCTTGTGTCCGCTATATAATTTTCCGCCAAATCCACGACTCCGGTTCCTTCTCGATAAGCCCCTTAAAGCCTACCATAAACATCGGACAAGACCATGCTAACAAAAAAATATCCCTCCCTCAGAACACCATCTCCGAGGGAAGGATAATACTTATTTCTCTTGAAGTTCTATTCTTATTTTTTCCGTCTGAGATTGCCTCCGTGACTACGGTGGCGGGGGATGTTGCGCCCTCCATTTCCATTGACTGGATGGAGAGACTTGGGACGATTGGGATTACCGGTATCCTCTATCAGGGCAAAGTCGAGTTGCTTGCGCTCGAGGTCGGCGCGAGCAACTTGAACTTTCACACGGTCGCCAAGGGTATAGCGGTTATGATGCTTGCGTCCGATAAGACAGTAGTTCTTTTCATCAAGATCGTAATAATCGTCGGCAAGATCTCTGACGGGCACCAGACCCTCACACATATTCTCATCAAGTTCGACATAGAATCCCCATTCGGTCACACCGGAGATCACTCCTTCGTATTCCTGCCCGAGGCGGTCGCGCATGAATTCCACCTGCTTGTAGCGTATGGAGGCTCGTTCGGCGTTGGCGGCAAGTTGCTCCATATCGGAAGAGTGTTTGCACTGATCGTCTACTTTCACCTTGTCGGCACTGCGGCTGCCTTCTGCGTATTTTGCAAGCAGGCGGTGGACCATCATATCGGGGTATCGACGGATGGGCGACGTGAAGTGGGTGTAGTAGTCGAGAGCAAGACCATAGTGTCCGATGTTGTCAGTGGTGTAGACAGCCTTGGCCATGGAGCGAATGGCAAGTATAGAGAGCATATTTTCCTCGCCTTTACCTTTCACGTCCTTCAGCATTCGGTTGAGACTCTTGTTCACCTCTTTCGCTTTTCCGTCTACATTCACTTTGTAGCCGAAGCGTGAGGCAATCATGGCGAAGTTGCTGATCTTCTCTACATCCGGATTATCGTGCACTCTATACACAAATGTCTTGGCTTTCTTCCCGTCGGTCACTTTTCCTATGGATTCGGCCACGGTGAGGTTGGCGAGCAGCATGAATTCCTCGATGAGTTTGTTAGCGTCTTTGGACTCTTTAAAGTAGACACCTACGGGTTTGCCATCTTTATCAATGTCAAATCTGACTTCGGCCCTATCAAATTCGAGTGCACCGGCATCATAGCGTTTGCGACGCAGCTGCTTGGCAAGGTCGTTGAGCACATTGATCTCGCGTGCATATTCCCCTTCTCCGGTCTCTATGATTTGCTGAGCTTCTTCATATGTGAAGCGTCGGTCGGAACGTATCACCGTACGCCCTATTCTATAGTTGACGACGTTGGCGTTACGGTCAACCTCGAAGATGGCGGAAAAGGTTAGTTTCTCTTCATTGGGTCGCAGGGAGCAGATGCCGTTGGAGAGATGTTCGGGAAGCATGGGAATGGTGCGGTCCACAAGATATACGCTCGTGGCACGACTCTGAGCCTCTTTGTCGATGATGCTGCCGGGCTTCACATAGTGAGTGACATCGGCTATGTGTACACCTACTTCCCAATTGCCGTTGGCAAGCTGACGCAGCGAGAGAGCATCGTCAAAGTCTTTTGCATCGCGGGGGTCGATAGTGAAGGTGGTCACATTGCGGAAGTCTTCACGCCTGGCTACCTCTTCGGGGGTGATACCGGCCTCTATCTTGTTGGCGGCATTCTCTACATTCTCAGGATATTTGTAGGGAAGTCCGAATTCTGCCAGGATGGCGTGCATCTCCGCAGTGTTCTCTCCTTTGCGTCCTAATATATCGACCACCTCTCCCCGGGGATTTTTCTCGTCGTCGCGCCATACCGTGATTCGGGCAATGGCTTTGTCACCGTTCTTTCCACCTTTAAGTTTGGAGCGGGGAATAATTATGTCAGATGCAAGATATTTGGAATCTGTGACAAGGGCGGCATAGTTTTTGTCAACCTCAAGTGTGCCGATAAATACCTGATCTTTGGGTTCGAGTATCTCTATTACTTTGGCTTCGGGTTCTTGTCCTTTGCGGGAGGCCGACACCTCCACCCTCACTTTATCGCCGTTGAGGGCATGCATGGAGTTGCGTTCGGCAACGAGAATGTGCTCGTCGTCTATCTCTACGGCATTCCTGCCGGTGCTTCTTCTTATGAAGATACCGACATTCTCGGTGCCTCGATTAGCCTTTGCCTTGTAGCGTCCGAGACTCACCTCGTTGATTTCATCGGCGGCTGAGAGTTCGTCAAGCATATTGATGACGTCAAGCCGGTTGGCGGGATGCGTGGCTCCTATGCCGAAGGCGATCTGCTTATAGTTGAACGCTTTCTTGTGGTCTTTGTCAAGAAAGGCGAGTATCTTCTGCTGCAGCTCTTTCTTGCGCATACGTTTGCCGGGAGACTGCTCTGGTTGCTGTGTGCTCATATCTTGTTCTTTCTTTTTTAACATTTTTGCTTCCCCTCTTAATTAGGTCTCCTCCCGTTAATGATTGTCAGATGCCGGAACGGCATAGCGGTGAAGAAACGTGTTTTTATGGGGAAAGGGCTTTATTAAGATATAACGTAATATCTACCTTGTTAGGTTGAAATCATTGATTAGATCGCCTTCATCTTCACGTCTTCAATTCTTTTCTTCTGGATGAAAATGCTGCATGATGAGTCTGGCTTTGGCAGCCCCCACTTCTGCCGCCAACTCTTTCTCGTCGGCTTCTTTCATCCGGCGGATGCTCTTGAAGCGCAACATGAGCCGACGGGCGGTAGCGGGGCCAATGCCTTTGATATTGTCAAGTTCGCTTTTTGTCTGACTCTTGGAGCGCCGCAGCCGATGATGGGTGATTCCAAATCGGTGAGCTTCGTCGCGTAAAGCTTGTACCACTTGCAGCGACCTGCTTTTCTTGTCAATATAGAGCGGAAGAGTGTCACCGGGGAAATAGATTTCTTCTAATCGTTTGGCTATTCCGACGAGTGCCACCTCTCCTCTGATTCCGAGTTCTTCGAAGGCTTCTACGGCGGCACTGAGCTGACCTTTACCTCCATCCACCACNACGAGCTGTGGCAGGGACTCCCCTTCCGCTATCATGCGGGAGTAACGGCGATGGAGCACTTCTTTCATGGAGGCGAAGTCGTCAGGGCCTTCTACGGTCTTTATGATGAAATGGCGGTAGTCGCGTCGGGAGGGTTTACCGTCGCGAAACACTACGCAGCTNGCCACCGGATTCGTGCCCTGTATATTGGAATTGTCAAAACATTCTATATGACGGGGCTGTACGTTCAGGCGGAAGTCTTTCTTCATCCTCTCCATCAGCAGCTCCACCCCTTTCTCGGGATCATGTCGTTCTATCTGCTTACGCCGGTCTGTGAGATATTGGCGGGCATTTTTCTCGCCTACTGACAATATCTTCTTCCGGTCGCCTCGGCGAGGCACGATAAACTCGACGCCCTCAAATGACACGTCGGGTTGAAAGGACACTATCACCTGCTTGAATTTTATGCCAAACCGTCGGGAGATCTCTCCTATCGCCATGGACAGTATCTCTTCGGGTGTCTCCCGGAGTCTTCTGCGAAACTCCAGATTAAGGCTCTGTGTGACGGCCCCTTTATGGAGGTGCATAAAGTTGACGACAGCCACATCATCTTCCTCTATATAGGCAAACATATCGGCGTCTTCAAATTCAGAGGTGACAATCACGCTCTTGGAGTTGTAGCGTTTTACAGCCTCATATTTGAGCTTCACCTCCTGTGCCTCTTCAAATTTCCATTCTTCACTAAGTTTTTCCATCTCGGAAAGCAGGTGCTTCTCAAGCTCCAGANTGTCTCCGCTGAGTATCTGCCGGACTCTCGCCACATGGTTGCCATATTCTTCGGGCGACACCAACCCACGGCAGGCGCCGCCGCATTTTCCGATATGGTAGTCAAGACAGAGACGATATTTATTGCGCGCTATCCCGCTCTCATCAAGCGGATGACGGCAGCTACGCAAGGGATAGATTTCTCTTATCAGATCAAGGACAATTTTGGCTGACTGAATATTGGTATAGGGACCGTAATACTTTCCTTCCACATCTTTGCTCCGGGTCATAAACACGCGGGGAAACAATTCTTTGGTGACCACTATCCAGGGATACGATTTATCATCCTTAAGGAGCACATTATATCGGGGTTGATACTCCTTTATCATGGCGTTCTCAAGATGAAGGGCATCCTCTTCTGTAGCCACGACAATGAAGCGCATATCCACAATGTTGCGGACCATGAGATTGGTGCGTGTCACATCATGTCGGCGATTGAAATATGACGACACACGTCGTTTCAGTCTCTTGGCTTTCCCGACATATATCACCTCCCCCTTCCGGTCAAGATACATATACACACCGGGAGACTCCGGCAACGCGAGAATTTTCTCTCTCAATGCGTTGCCGGGCCGGTTATGATTGATATCTTCTTTTGTCCTGTCAGGGACTATCTCGAGAGGGAAAGCTGCATGTCCGTCGATCACACGTCCCACCTTGCTGATCAGTTCAGCCGGGAAGTCCGCTATCTTATGCTTATCAGCAGCCACGTCGCTCTCCTCAGAAGAAGCAGCTCCACCGGAAGTTTTCTTCTCGGGGAGAGACACGCCACCGAAAGCAGCCTCGGATCCGGAAGAATTTTCATAAGCAAAAACAGCCGATGAATCCGATGCAGGCTTGACATTATCCTCGGATCTATCCATCAATACTTCAGCAATGACGTCACCTCGCAATCTGCCGGCAGATTCTTACGTCCGTCAAGATCGGTCAACTCTACAATAAAATTGATGTATATCTTGCGAGGATTCATACTCTTCACAAGTTCGTAGCACGCATTCATCGTTCCTCCGGTGGCCAGCAAATCATCGTGAAGCACCACGATATCATCGGAGTTTATGGCATCGCTATGGAGTTCTATCGTATCCACGCCATACTCTTTGGCATACGATTTCTTCACCGTCACGGAAGGCAACTTACCGGGCTTACGGGCNGGGACAAAACCACAACCCAGTTCATACGCGAGTATCGAGCCTCCGATAAAACCGCGGGATTCAATACCCACCACCTTTGTCACGCCCTTGTCACGATAGAGATCAGCAAGAGCATGACTCACATCACGCAGTGCTTCTCCATTCTTGATAAGAGTAGTGAGATCACGAAACACAATCCCCTTTGAAGGAAAATCAGCGACATCCCTTATCTGTTCTTTCAGTCTTTCTAAATCCATATCATTACCTTTTTTAGAATCATCAATTATAATAATCGAACCTCCCTCCGGAATCCATCATTCCCAATTTCCTCTACCCACTCGGCCTGACCTACCTGACAAATCTGACTGACTCAATCAACTTTAAGAGAAAGATTAGATTTAAGAAAAAGATTAGACCGGCCAGACTGACCTACCCCATCCATACAATACACCCGNCCAGCCTGACCTACCCATCCATACAATACACCCGACCAGCCTGACAATTTCATCCGGTCCGACACACTCCCACCCTCCGGAAGGCCTAATAATTCTTTCCGTCCTTCATCCTTTTCCAACCCATATCCTCTTCCCAACCCATATCTTCTTTCCAACCCATTTTCTCTTTCCAACCCATTTNCTCTTTCCAAACATTTCAAACCGGTCTCTTCCTTTTCGTCCTTTTCCTCACACACCCACATTCCTTATTTTTGAATTTCAAAATTGTTCCACGTGGAACACACATTCAGTCCACATCTCATCTTCCAAGCAGAATCAAAAGCACACTAATATCCGCAGGCGAAACACCGGGTATTCGAGAGGCCTGCCCAATAGTTTCGGGACGTATATGTGCAAGTTTCTGTCGAGATTCTGTACTAAGCGATTTCACACCGGAATAATCAAATCCCNCCGGAATCCTAACGTGTTCAAGTCGGTGCATTTTTTCTGCCTGCCGAGCCTCTCGGTCAATATATCCACCATATTTCACCAATATCTCCACNGCCTCCAGAATCTCATCCCTACGTTCTCTCTCGATATCCCCTACTCTTTTCTCAAAGGCAGGGATAGCTCGGCGTAAAGCCTCCATAGTAACTCTCGGTCGCTTGAGAAGTTCTATCAATCTTATGGAGGCCGAAATGGGAGACGACTCATATTCCTCAAGCATACCGTTAACGGCATCAGTAGGTTTTACGGAATAATCCGCACACCATTTCATCAGNGAGTCCCGTTCTTCGCGCTTGTTTATCATCAACNCATATCGATAATAATCGGCCNATCCTATCTCGTAGCCTAACGGTGTGAGACGCATATCCGCATCATCCTGACGCAGTAATATCCGATATTCCGCACGAGAGGTAAACATACGATANGGTTCATCCGTACCTTTCGTGACAAGATCATCTATAAGCACCCCAATATAGGCTTTATCTCGTCCAAGCACCACGGGAGACTTTCCGGCTACAGATCGCGCAGCATTGATACCGGCCATCAATCCTTGTGCNGCCGCTTCTTCATATCCGGTGGTGCCATTCACCTGACCGGCAAAATATAGTCCACTGACAAGCTTCGTCTGCAAATCGTGTGTCAACTGTGTCGGATCGAAATAATCGTATTCTATCGCATAGCCCGGACGATAGAAATGAACATCTCTAAGCGCGGGAATCTTAGAAAGTGCATCTATTTGCACTCGCCACGGCAAGGAGGATGAAAAGCCATTGATATAATACTCCTCAGTGGTCTCCCCTTCCGGTTCAAGAAACAGTTGATGACTATCCTTGTCGGGGAAGGTCACAATCTTTGTTTCGATACTCGGACAATATCTCGGTCCAATACTCTGTATCTGGCCGTTATATAGNGGTGAATCCGCCAGATTTTCCCTTAACTCCTGATGCACCTCGGGAGACGTATGAACAATATAGCAGGCCCGCGGCCTCAGCTTGCGCCCAACCTCCGGCAGAAATGAGAACTTGTGAAAATCCCGACAAACTATCTCTTCTTCACCAATATATTCACCGGTTACCGTAGATTTTCTATTCTCGTCGCTGCTTCTATCCACGTCGTTGCTTCTATCCACGTCGCTGCTTCTATCCACGTCGTTGCTTCTATCCACGTCGCTGCTTCTATCCACGTCGCTGCTTCTATCCACATCGCTGCCATTATGCTCGGCAGGATTGTCCGAATTAACGGATTTATCGATTCTCCTAAGTCTATCATCGCCCATCTGCATCTCTGTCAAGGAGAAATCAATCGTACGCCCGTCTATACGAGCCGGCGTACCTGTCTTCATCCTTCCTACTGCAAAACCGATAGCCTTCAATTGATCTGAGATGAAATCACTCGCCGGTTCGGCGATGCGTCCTCCTGACACACGGTGCCGACCGAAGTGCATCAATCCATTAAGGAAAGTTCCGGCGGTGAGAATTACTTTTTTTGCGATGAATTCGAATCCAAGCGACGTTTTAACCCCTCTCACCACTCTTTTCAGCTCCCTGCCAGTGATCTCGACAGACGTCTCCGAAAGCTCAGCAGACCTATTCATCGTAATGACATCCGGTTCTTCCGCAACAGGATTCTTATCTGCCAAGGAATCTATATCCTCAACGGATTCAACGGCAGTGGCATCATCNATAATCANCTCAGTCACCATATCNTGAAAAAGATATAATCCGGGAGTTGAGTCAAGAATACGACGCCATTCATCGATAAAACGGGTACGGTCGGACTGTACGCGAGGAGACCACACCGCAGGCCCCTTCGATCGGTTGAGCATCTTGAATTGTATGGCTGTGTGGTCGGCCACAATACCCATCATGCCACCCAAAGCATCGATTTCCCGTACAATCTGACCCTTAGCAATCCCACCGACAGCAGGATTACATGACATTTGCGCCACTCGGTTCAAGTCAGCCGTAATCAGTAGCGTCGAAGCACCAAGTTTTGCGGCAGCCACAGCAGCTTCGCATCCAGCATGGCCGGCTCCCACAACAATCACATCATACTCGAATTTCATATCCTTTTTCTCAGCTCAAATTTCATATCTTTCTATAAATCAGTGCGTCTCAGCATACAATCGCAACGCTTCATTCTCAGCGGCCTCCATAATTTCCCGCTCTCCCGGCCCCTTATCATCTATGCCGCAAAGATGCAGAACACCGTGTGCCACGACCCTACGCAGTTCCTCTGAATATTCCACACCGAGGTCGGCAGCATTGGATTTGACGGTATCGAGAGAGATAAGGATATCTCCGTTGATACGGTTGTGGCATGTATAATCGAAAGTTATAATATCTGTGTAGTAGTCGTGGTTGATATATTTCCGATTGGCATCGAGAATATACTCATCGTCACAGAAGAGATAGTTGAGCGAACCTATCTTGTATCCATGACTTAAGGCCACCGCCTCCAACCAACGGCACATTCTTACATTATCCCATACCGGAAGTGCTACTCCTTCAGCTTCAAAATTAATCATATTTGAATTTATCTTTGATGACAAGTGTCTTTAGTTCTATACTGTATTTATCCCTGATAGGCCTGAGGAGAAAGGTTGGAGGGCAGAGTTATTAGTTATGAGGGAGCGAAGAAGAGAGAGGTTGAGATTGGGAAGCGGATTCCTGGTAAGACCTAAAAAAGGTCTTATACCTACGCTGTGGGACAGTGTAAAGAGTCGGCTAATCTCACCGCAAATATAATAAAATCTTTGAAAAATCTGATATGTGGGAGGATTTTCTCAGGTATAAGTGGCGGCCGGAAATGAGACTCGGATTGAAAAGGATTTTTTGATCTAAATCAAATCACCTATACACAGCTTCAATAATCCTCATAACATACTATTTATCAACACATTACCTCTAAATATCATCAATTATACCCCACTCAAAATCATTCAAAATCTTACAACCGAACACTTACACACGAATTTCGCACTCTCAATCCACCTATTTTTCGTACACTTAATAAGAAAAAGGAAGAAGTAACTGAAGAAACATGCAACCGGAGACTCAAATCAAAAAATTAAGACTCACCGAACTAATTTGAAGGAATGAGGCAAATTGAGAGTTATTGAGTCAAATCAAGATTAATCCGGGATCAATCGGGTTTACCGGAGAAAGTAGCTTAAGGGAAAACTTTTTATCGGATTATATCGAGATTTATTCGGACTAACTTAGAGAAAGAAGAGAGAAGGCGAAGTTAGGAGGGAGGAAATATTCGGCTGAGATATTAGAGGGGAGGGTTACATCAGAAGTGAGTGGCAGGAGATTTTGGATGAAAGTAATAAGTAGCTAAGAAAAATTAAACGATATAATAACTAAGTAGCTTTGAACGTATCTTAATATGATATATGTGGATAATTTTGGCCATCTTGACCTTGTCTCTCAGTCGCTTAGCTCGCTAAGCTCCTTCGTTCCGCGGCCAACCTGACTCAAAATTATCACGCATCTATCATATTATTAATTTTTCTTAGCTACTTATTATTTTTGAATTGAACTTCTCCCCTACCCTATCTGTTATAAAGATAAATAGACTTGGAAGACTTATATTTTACCGAGGATATTTTTTCAATCTATACTTTTTTCGGAGGATATGCTTTGATAAACGAGTATATTTCTATGGAAAAATATGATTGAAAAAGGAGATCGAAAAATACATATTGAAAAACACAAAAACATTAAGGTTATGAATATTCAGGATTTAAAGGATCAGGCAGCTGCGGCTCTCAACGCAGGAAAAGAAGCAGCTTCTCACGGACTTCATGATGCAAAGGAAAGCATCTCTAAACTCAAGGAAGAGGCTACGTCCGGTAACGCCGGTGATCTTCTTAATAAGCTGAAAGACGGCGAGATGCTTGATAAGCTCAAAGGTAAAGCAGGGGACGTGCTCAACGGTATCGCTGACAAGGCGAGCGGATTAGCCGATAAGCTGGGCAAATAAACTGCATGTAATTAAAGATTAAATAATAAAACAATATGAATAAAGGATACACTCTTGAGTGTATCCTTTATTCATATAATCCCTTATTCATATCTGTCTACACAGAACTTTTAAGATAAGTAGTTAAGTCGCTAAGTAACTAAGAAAAGTTAAACGATACAATCACTAAGTAGCTTTGAAAATATCTTAATATGATATATACGGCTAATTTTGGCCATCTTGACCTTGTCACTCAGTCGCTTAGCTCGCTAAGCGACTTCACTCCGCGGCCAACCTGACTCAAAATTATCGCGCATCTATCATATTATTAATTTTTCTTAGCTACTTATAATTTTTTGTAGTGGTTATTCTGTCTTAGCGTCATTCATAAGAGTATTATATGGCGAGGCATGCAGTACTCGGAAAATATTTGTATGTTGAGATGGTTAAGGAATATGAAGTGAAAGATTGAGACTGAGGGACAGGGATGGGGCATAAAAGATTAGAATGGCTTTGTTGACGTAGGATTTATTATTATTTTTGCGGATAAGTGACTCTTAAAAATGAAATCTATAGATAACGCACCATTGGTCTCCATTATAATGCCCGCTTATAATCAAGCCCGTTATGTAGGTGAGGCTATCGAGTCTGTACTCCGCCAATCATATCCCTACTGGGAATTGGTGATTGTGGATGACGGGTCTCCGGACAATGTAGCAGATATTGTGAAGGGGTATGGTGATAACCGTATCCAATTTTATCATACTGATAATCATGGCGTTTCGGCTGCTCGCAATTTTGGGATAAGACATAGTCACGGTAGTTATATTCTGCCTCTCGATGCAGATGATAAGATTGCCCCGACCTACGTGGAGAGTTGTGTCAATAGCTTTCTCTCTGATCCGACCATAACACTTGTGTATTGCAAATGGAAATGGTTTGGAAAGGCGCATCACACTCCCGCCTTGGAATATAAGGGGTATCGATCATTGCTATGCGAGAATTCAATTTTCTGCTCCGCGATGTTCAAGCGTGAAGACTTCGAGTCAACAGTAGGATATGATGAGAATATACCGTACGGGTATGAGGACTGGGAATTCTGGATAAGGATGCTTGACGGAAAATCAAAGGTGGTGCAATTGCAAGAGACCCTTTTCTATTATCGGCGCACCGCTTCTTCCCGATCGTTATCGGCCGACATACCGGAGAGGAATCGTATTACGATGCGCTATATCTATCATCATAATCGCGAAAAATATGATAAATATTTTCCTGATATACTGACAGATCTAAACGAGTTGGCGTATCTGCGACGACGGACGGAGAAATGGAAACATCGCTCTTTGGCGTCCCGGCTCTGGAAGGCAATAAGAGCTGAATTATAAGCGGATTAGACTAATCGAGCCTATTCGACAAATAGTGCCACTCAGGGAGACATGGATGGAGCTTATCTGATTTAAATTGAGACTAATTTCCATGGGGGAAGTAAGAAAGTTTCTTTAATAAGAAAGTCTCTTTAAAATGATAAGTAGCTAAGAAAAATTAATAATATGATAGATGCGCGATAATTTTGAGTCAGGTTGGCCGCGGAGCGAAGGAGCTTAGCGGGCTAAGCGACTGAGTGACAAGGTCAAGATGGCCAAAATTAGCCGC
>JAAVFY010000046.1 GCA_014800515.1 Bacteroidales bacterium | reverse complement strand
TGCGTTGCCGGAGTGTCGAGCTGTGGCTCTTACGGGAAAATTGGCTGCCGAAGTGGCCTGTGAAATCACCGGTGCGGATATGCCTCCTCTGGGCGGTTTTTCTGAAGTAGATTTCCTTCTTTCCGACGGCTCGGTGCGTCATCTCAAAATCTGGAGAATGCCCTCATCCTCTCGGGCCTATCCGATGAAACTGGAAAAGAAGGCGGAATCTTACCGTGCCATGCTTTCCGACTCGGGTTGTCTCTGACTTTATATGCCCCTCATTATTAAGTAGCAGGTCAAAGTAAACGCATATCATATTATGCGCTATGGCGATTTTGAACCGAAGCGGCCAAAATAGACAAGCGGATGATATGTGATATACACGCTAAGTGGCTAAGAACAATTAATAATATGATGGATGCGCGATAATTTTGAGTCAGGTTGGCCGCGGAGCGAAGGTGCTTAGCGAGCTAAGCGACTGAGCGACAAGGTCAAGATGNCNAAAATTAGCCGCATATATCATATTAAGATACTTTCAAAGCTACTGAGTTATTATATCGTTTAATTTTTCTTAGCTACTGAGTTATTATATCGTTTAATTTTTCTTAGCTACTTACTTAGCTACTTGTCAGCTGCTTTTTTTCTTTTTCTGACCGGTTTGCTCCCTTTAGGAGGCTGCTCAATAGGAGTGACAGTCGTCACGCGGCGATTGGAATTGTCAAGCATCACGGTGCGTGTGATGTCAAGTATCAACTCCTTCTGACGGTCAATAAACTCCTGCGCGCTATATTCTCCACGTTCGATCATGCGGAGTCTTCCTTCCCAGATACCGGTCAGCTTCGCACTCTTGAGAAGTTCTTCGCGGATAATCCCTATCAGGTCTTTACCGGCCTGTGTCGCTTTCACCGATTTCCTTTCCCTGACTATATATCCTCGCTTGAATAGAATCTCTATTATGGCGGCACGTGTGGAAGGACGTCCGATACCGTTGGCTTTAAGTGCCTCTCGCATATCCTCATCCTCCACCGTCGAGCCGGCTGTCTCCATTGCCTTCAGCAATGTTCCCTCCGTATAATATTTCGGTGGCTGCGTCGTCTTCTTCTGCAACCCGGGAGTGTGAGGGCCGGATTCCCCTTTGCTGAATTCCGGAAGCACCTTCGAGTTTTCCTCCTCTCCTTCGTCATTCCCCTCTGTTTTATCTCCGCCGGTATTATTATCCTTGCTTTGAGATGCATACAGCACACGCCAACCCGGATCAGTGATCACCTTTCCCGTCACCTTGAATCCTGTCTTGCCCGCTTTTGCTTTTACGGTGGTCTGCTCAAATCGGCAATCCGGGAAGAATACCGACACAAACCGCCGGGCCACGGTGTCAAACACCCTCCGCTCATTAAGCGAGAGATTATCCGGAAGTCTCACCCCGGTGGGGATAATGGCATGATGATCTGTCACTTTAGAGTTGTCAAACACCTTTTTACTCTTGGGAAGCTTCTTTCCGCGTATTGTCTGAAGCACCTCTTGATATCCCTGAAGCGAATTGAGGATTGGGCCGCACTTCGGATACATATCGTCAGTGAGATAAGTGGTATCCACACGCGGATAGGTGGTGAGTTTCTTCTCGTAAAGCGATTGTATGGTGCGAAGTGTCTCGTCGGCGGAGAGTCCATACCGCTTGTTACACTCCACCTGCAGACTCGTCAGGTCGAAAAGACGTGGCGGAGCCTCCCGACCGCTCTTTTTTGCAACGTCAGTGATCTCCAGAGCCAAGTCTTTTATGGAGTCGGCGGCAATCTTTGCTTTCTCCTCCGAGTCAAAACTCTTCCCCTCTGCCGTGAACCACACTCCGCGATATAGCGTGCGGAGAACCCAATAATCCTTCGGCACAAATTCCTCAATCTCCTTCTGCCGCTGCACGATAAGCGCGAGGGTAGGGGTCTGCACCCTCCCCACAGAGAGCAACTGGCGCCCGGTGGAATATTTGAGTGTGTAGAGGCGCGTGGCGTTGATGCCGAGTATCCAGTCGCCGATGGCGCGGCAGATGCCGGCCATATAGAGCTGCTCCAGATCTTTCTCGGGTCTCAGATTGCGGAAACCCTCCCTGATAGCCTCATCGGTGAGCGATGAAATCCAGAGACGTTTCACCGGACGATCGCAACCCGCCTTCTGCATCACCCAACGCTGAATCACCTCTCCCTCCTGGCCGGCATCACCGCAATTCACCACCTCATCGCATTGTTTCAGCAATGTCTCGATGGTTCTGAACTGTTTCTCCACGGATTTCTGCGGGATCACCTTGATGCCGAATTTCGGCGGAAGCATCGGCAGGCGTGACAGGGCCCATGGTTTCCATTCTTCCGTATAGTCGGCCGGTTCCTTCAGGGTGCAGAGATGACCGAAGGTCCAGGTCACACAGTAGCCGTTGCCTTCGTAATATCCGTCGCGAGAGGCGGTAGCCCCCACAATGCGGGCTATGTCTCGTCCTACACTGGGTTTCTCGGTGATGCAGAGTATCATCTGTCGATCAGTCTGTTTTTGGGAGTGGGGTCCGTGTCCTTATTTCTTGAGGCTCTTGGCTTCCTCCCAGATCGCATCCATCTCGGCAAGGGTCATCTCGNGCAGCGTTTTCCCCATGCTTTTCGCTTTCTCCTCAAGATAGTTGAAGCGGGTGATAAACTTACGGTTTGTGCGCTCCAATGCGTTCTCAGGATTCACACCATATAGACGCGCCGCGTTGACCACCGAGAAAAGTAAGTCACCAAATTCTTCCTCCAGTCCGTCTGCAGAAGCTTTGGCTATCTCTTCCTCCACCTCCTGCATCTCTTCTCTCACCTTATCCCATACCTGCTCCTTCTTCTCCCAGTCAAATCCGATGTTGGCGGCTTTCTCCTGAATACGGTCGGCCTTGATGAGTGCGGGCAGAGCCGAGGGCACGCCGGCAAGCACGGTGCGGTTGCCGCCCTTCTCCTTCAGCTTTATCTCCTCCCAGTTGCGAATCACCTGACCGGCGTCATCGGCCTTCACATCTCCATAGATATGAGGATGACGGAAAATCAGCTTGTCGGTCAGCGAATCGCACACATCTGCAATATCAAAATCCCCTTTTTCGGATGCAATCTTGGAATAGAACGCTATGTGAAGCAACACATCACCCAGCTCTTTACGTATATTGGCTTTGTCGGATGCTATAAGGGCGTCACATAGTTCATACACTTCCTCTATCGTATTGGGTCGCAGACTCTCGTTGGTCTGCTTCGCATCCCACGGACATTTCTCCCTCAACGTGTCCAGCACGTCCAGAAATCGTCCGAAGCTCTCCATCTTTTCTTCTCTCGTATGCATTTTAGTAAATTGTAAGGACCGAACCCGCCGGCCTCTATTCTGACCGCAAAGTTAACGATTTTTTTGCACATAGTCAATACGTATTGTGACAAAATGATATAAAATTAGGGGAAGAGTTCTTGATATGATGGGCGTAAGTCTTAGACATCAGAATCATTTTTGTAATCATAGACAAATGTTATATTTTGTGACGTAATCATAATTCCCATCATCTATTAACAGAGCTGCTCTTAAGCATTCAATCGTTCTTTGGGCTCTTATATTGCTTTTGGTCTCGATTAGTCTTGATGACAGAGGAAGTGCATCATCATATTTGGAAGTGAGAGACAACCAAGTTGCTGGAATCGTGTGCAGCATGGATTCCATACCGTTGGAAGATTGCATGACTGTCAATAGAGGCCATTTTTGCCCGACTGTTTGTCTTTCTTAAGGATATTTAGTAAATTTGCCGTTTGAAACTGACGGCTAAGTTTGTAGCTGTCTGCAATAATTTGTAACAGCTTATGGATAAACTTCTTAAGGATGGTGAGGTGAGCGCACTCGGTAAAATGCTTGACGATGCTGAGAAAGTCGTGCTCACGTGTCATGTGCGCCCCGATGGCGATGCTATCGGCAGTACGCTCGGACTCGCTCTTCTTCTTCGCAAACTTGGAAAGGAAGCCAATGTGGTCACTCCCGACCGTCCGCCTCGCTCTCTCTCGTTCCTCCCGGGTTTCAACGAAATTGCTGTCTTCACTCAGCACGATGCTTATTGCCGGCGACTTGTGGAGGAGGCCGACCTTATCGTATGCTGCGATTTCAACACCCCCTCGCGTCAGGATGCTCTCGCCCCCCTCATTCAGGAGGCCCATTGCCGGAAGGTGCTTATTGATCATCATGAGAAACCTGACAAATGCGCCGATCTCATGATCTCCTATCCCGATATGTCATCCACGTGTGAACTCGTGTTCAGGCTCATAGCCGCTCTCGGGCTTTATGGCGATCTGGATATCGACGCCGCTACCTGCCTGCTGACCGGTATGGTGACTGATACCCGCAATTTCTCTGTTAATTGCAAGAATCCGGATATCTATGAGGTGCTCGGCAGATTGCTTGACAAGGGATGTGACAAGAATAAGATTGTGCGCCATTCCTTAAATACCCGCTCTTTCTGGAGCCTTAAGCTCGAAGCCTACGCTCTGATGGAGAAACTCGAAATATTCCACGATTCTCGCGCCGCTATAATTACTCTCTCGGCCGATGATCTCCGTCAATTCCATTATGAAAGGGGAGACACGGAGGGCGTCGTCAACCGTCCGCTCGAGATTGAGGGTGTCATAAGTTCATTTTTCCTGCGTGAAGACAGCGACTGTATTAAGATTTCAGCCCGCAGTGTAGATAATTTCCCTGTCTCCGAAGTATGCGAACGGTTTGGCGGAGGTGGCCACAGGATGGCGGCCGGTGCGGAGTTTCACGGATCGCTGGAAGAATGCCGCGAACAAGTAATCAAGGCTGTGGCCGATTTCAAGAAGGAACTTCCGCGTCCTCTCCCGCGTCTTGTCACCGAATGATTTTTTCTCAATAAAATTTGGCAAATTCAAGCCTTTGAAAATAAATGAAACCCTCCAAATTAATCATACTGCTCTCTCTGCCTCTGTCCTCGCTCCTCTTCTCCTGCAGCAAGACCGAAAGTTATTCGGAAATGCTTCGCGAGGAGGAACACGCCGTCAATTGGTGGCTCGCTCAGCATAAGGTAACGGTCGACATTCCGGCTGACTCTGTGTTTGAGATCGGTCCGGACGCTCCTTTTTATAAACTTGATGAAGATGGAAATGTATATATGCAGGTCATCGATCCCGGTTCATCAACGCGCCCGATAAAAGGAGATAAGGTGTATTTCCGCTATATGCGTACCAATATCAATTNTCTTTATAACGGTCTGACCGTTTCTCCGGAGGGAAATGCCGAGAATCTGGGCCAGATCGGGCCGACAGCGTTTATCTTTCAAAACTATGACCTCACTTCCACTCTAAAGTATGGCGAGGGCATACAGCAGCCTCTTTTCTACCTCGGATATGATTCGGAGGTGAATCTTGTGCTTAAGTCTTACACGGGCTTCTCTGAAGACCAGTCGCAGTGTGTGCCCTATATCATGAATATTAGATATTTCAAAGCCATGTATTAATCATATATTAATTTTTATGGCTCACTTAATACTGAAAAAATTATGTCTCTTATAAAATCCATATCAGGTATCCGCGGCACTATCGGCGGACGCTCTGGAGAAGGACTCGGCGGAGTTGATATTGTGAAATTCACAGCGGCCTACGCTGAATTTATGAATCGTCATGCCCGGGGGCTGCCCCGGCGCATTGTAGTTGGTCGTGATGCCCGTCTATCGGGCGCGATGGTCGATCACCTCGTGACGGGTACTCTCATGGCTATGGGCTTTGATGTGGTCAATATCGGAATGGCCACTACTCCCACTACCGAGCTGGCCGTGACGGGTGAGAAAGCGTGTGGAGGTATCATCATCACCGCCTCTCACAATCCTGTGCAATGGAATGCTCTGAAGCTGCTCAATGCCTCCGGTGAGTTCCTGTCGGATGCTGAGGGGAAAGAGGTCATCGCCATTGCCGAAGCCGAGGATTTTTCTTTTGCCGGTGTGCATGACCTTGGCAAGGAATATCATAATGACACATGGGCCGAACGCCATATAGAGATGGTGAAGGCTCTTCCGCTCGTGGATTGCGAGGCTATACGCAAGGCCGGTTTCCGCGTTGCTGTCGATGCTGTAAATTCTGTTGGCGGTGTCGTGATTCCGGCTCTTCTCCGTGCTTTAGGAGTAAAGGAAGTGGTGGAGCTTAATTGCGAGGCTAACGGCAAATTCGCCCATACTCCCGAACCTATCCCTGAGAATCTGACTCAGATTGCCTCTCTCATGCGTGAGGGCTGCGCGGATGTCGGGTTTGTCGTAGATCCTGATGTCGACCGTCTTGCCATCGTGATGGAAAATGGAGAGATGTTTGTGGAGGAATATACTCTTGTGGCTGTGGCTGACTATGTGCTCTCGCGTACTCCCGGCTCCACAGTCTCCAATCTCTCCAGTTCGCGTGCGCTGCGCGATGTGACACGCGCACGTGGTTGCAGCTATTCTGCAGCAGCCGTAGGAGAGGTGAATGTCACTACTGAGATGAAACGTACCGGCGCCGTCATCGGCGGTGAGGGCAATGGAGGAGTGATATACCCTGAGTTGCATTACGGACGCGACGCTCTTGTGGGCGTGGCTCTGTTCCTCACTTTGCTCGCCAAGTCAGGCAAGAGCGTGAGCGAACTTAAAGCCGGCTATCCGCAGTATAGTATCGCCAAGACGAAAATCGAACTTACTCCCGAGATTGACGTCGATGCCGTGCTTGAAGCTATGAAGAAGAGATTCGCCGATAATGATATCACCGACATCGACGGCGTCAAGATCGATTTCGAAGATTGCTGGGTGCATCTCCGCAAGTCGAACACTGAGCCGATTATCCGTATCTACAGCGAGGCTTCATCCATGGAGAAAGCTGTGGAACTGGGCGATGAAATCAAGAAAATCATGTCCTCTCTCTGAGAGTGGCCGTAGATGTTGTCATTTTTCTTCATCGTGTGGTTGATGTCTCGCAGACCGCGAGGTTTAATCAATGGATGAGGTATAAACAGAAGACTTGTTATGCTGAAGAAATTTTTCATGAACACGCTTTCCTCCTTCGTGGGAGCCTGGATTGCTCTGGCTTTGTTCGGAGTGGTGGCTGTCGTGGTCTGCATAGGGTTGATGGCTCGTCTGGGCGCTTCTTCCTCAACACCGTCGGTGTCCTCTCACAGTGTGCTGCGCATCGATCTGAGTGATGCTATTGTGGAGACGGCGTCAACTCCCGATTTTAATCTCGGGTCTGTGATGAATGCCGATTTCAAGCGTCCGCAGGCACTCAATGTCCTTGTGAAGGCACTGGAGGAAGCTGCCGAAAATAAGAATATCGATGCCGTATATATCGAGTGTGGAGGTGCGTCTGCCGGCCTTGCCACTCTCGATGCTCTGCGTAGTGCCGTGCTGGAGTTTAAGAAAAGCGGAAAGAAAGTGGTGGCGTATGGAGACTCATTTACGATGGGCGACTACTTCGTGGCCTCTGCCGCCGATTCCATCTTCCTTAATCATGAGGGCAGCGTGCAGCTGATGGGTATCACTGGCTATGTGTCCTACATGAAGAGTCTCTTCGACAAACTCGGCATATCCTTCCAGATTGCAAAGGTCGGCACTTTCAAGAGTGCTGTCGAACCTATGATTATGGATGAGATGTCTGCTCCGGCTCGTGCGCAGCTCGACACTCTCTATGGAAATATGTGGAAGTATATCACACAGACTGTCTCTTCCGACAGAAAGAAACTTTCCCCGGCTAAAATCAATAGTCTTATCAATGATTCATCCATCACTTTCCGTCAGAGCGGTGATATTCTGCGTGCCGGTCTTGTGGATGCTCTTGTTTATTCACGTCAGGTCAAACCGCGCATTGCCTCTATTATAGGCCGTCCGGTGGAGAAACTCAATTTTGTTTCTCCTTCCACTCTTGTCGACCAGACTGACTGGGGGATGGCTTACTCGGCAAAAGATCGCATCGCGCTTCTTTATGCGTCGGGCGATATTGAGGATGGTTCGGACTCGGGCATCGACTTTATGAAGCTCGTGCCTGTTATCACGGAGCTGGCTGACGATGATCATGTGAAGGGTATGGTGCTCCGCGTCAACTCCCCCGGCGGATCGGTGTTCGGAAGTGCGGAGATAGGGGAGGCTCTGGATTATTTCCAGTCAAAGGGCAAACCTCTTGCCGTCTCTATGGGCGACTATGCCGCATCGGGCGGTTATTGGATTTCCTGCTGTGCCGACAGAATATTTGCCGATCCTCTGACCATTACGGGTTCTATCGGCATATTCGGTATGTTCCCCAACATTGCCGCCACCACCCGCATGGTCGGTGTGAACATGCAGATGGTCAGCACCAATCCTCAAGCTGCCTTTCCCAGTCTTTTCCGGCCTATGGATGAGCGTCAGCTCGCTGTTCTCCAGAATATGGTGGAGAAGGGTTATGACAAGTTTGTAGGCAGAGTGGCCAAGGGTCGCAAACTCTCTGAAGAGAAGGTGCGTGCCGTGGCCGAAGGCCGGGTTTGGGATGCGGCTACAGCCGTCGAGTTGAAACTCGTTGATCAGATAGGCGGTGTGGGCAATGCCCTTGAATGGGTGGCCGGCAAGGCGGGATTGAAGAAGGCGGGAAATGTGGCCGTCTATCCCCGTGTTGAAGCGTCCATCTGGGATTTCATTCCCTCATCCTCTGATCTGGCCATGATGGCTCTCGTGAAGAATCTTGCTCCCTCCGGAATTGATGCCGAGGCTCTGCAGGCTGCTTCTAAGATTCTCGCCCGCAAACCGGTGCAGGCCCGAATGATGGAGATGTCCGTGGGCTTCTGAGTCTCATTCAGCTTCTACCCGGAAGTCAGGACAAATTCAGATATTTGATTTTATCCCTATTATCATTTCCAATTCATTCCTCTCAACTCAAATAAGATAACTTATGTCGTCACCATCCGCAAAAGACCGTCTGCTGACTTATTGTCTCACCCCCTTGTCATGGCTCTATGGAGCCGGAGCATGGGTGAGAAATATGCTCTTTGACAAGGGGTTGCTCCGTCAGGAGGAATTTGTGGTGCCCGTTGTGTGTGTCGGAAATCTTTCCGTCGGGGGCACCGGCAAGACTCCTCATGTGGAATATCTCCTCAGCAATCTTGCCTCGGCGGTGAATATGGCCGTGCTCAGCCGCGGCTACGGTAGACGCACTAAGGGCTTCGTGCTGGCAAACTCACATAGCACCCCGCAGTTGATAGGCGACGAGCCGATGCAGATCTATTCCAAATTTGGGTCCAGAATCAAACTTGCTGTGTGTGAGTCGAGAGCTGAAGGAATCCGTCAGCTCCTCAAACTCTATCCCGATCTCCAGCTTATAGTGCTTGATGATGGGTTTCAGCATCGCTATGTCAAACCTGCCGCCTCCGTCCTGCTGATGGATTATGCCCGACCGGTATATGATGACAAACTGTTGCCCTTGGGACGGCTTCGGGAGGGTGTGACCGGAATCTATAGAGCGGAGTTTATTGTCGTCACTAAATGTCCGCCGGATATGTCGCAACTCGACAAAAGGCTTATCGCCAACGAGCTGCAGCTGATGCCTTATCAGAAACTCTATTTCTCGCGTATTGAATACGGTCAGCTCACTCCGGTCTTTCCGGATGATGCCCCATATCGGGCTTCGCTCTCTACTTTCACTTCACGTGATGCGGTGCTGGTGGTCAGTGGTATTGCCAATCCTCGGCCGCTGCTGCGCCATCTCAAGTCTTATCAGTGTCGTCGCCGAATTGCCCGATTTCCTGACCATCATGACTTCTCGAGGAATGATATCCGGCATATTGAGAATAGTTTCGAGAATCTGAAGGGGGAACACCGCCTGATTGTCACAACGGAGAAGGATGCCGTCAGACTCGCATCCAACCCTTATTATCCAAATTCATTGAAACCTTTCACGTTCTATCTTCCGGTGTCCGCGAGAATTATCGACGGCCTCGAGGATAATAATCTGATAGGCGACCTGCGCGAACATATCGGTCTCAGACCTGATTCTGAATAGTCTGTCACCCTGCATTTGCGTCTTCATTCGGAAGTTGAATTTTTAGATTAGCCGCATATATCATATCAAGATATTTTTAAAGCTACTTAGTGATTATATCGTTTAATTTTTTTTAGCTACTTTGAATATAATGTTAGAGAAAATAAAGGAGATTGCTGCCTTCATCAGAAGCCGTGTCGAGAAAACCCCGGAGTATGCTGTGATTTTGGGCACCGGTCTCGGCGATCTTGTGGACCATATCGAGATTTCGGCCGAAATTGATTATAAGCTGATACCCGGTTTCCCTGTCTCCACCGTGGAGGGTCATAGCGGACGCCTGATCTTCGGAACACTCGGCGGAAAGTATATCATGGCCATGCAGGGACGCTTCCATTATTACGAGGGTTATGACATGAAGGAGGTCACTCTTCCCGTCAGAGTCATGAAGGAGCTGGGCGTAAAGACTCTTTTTGTCAGCAACGCCGCCGGAGGTATGAACAAGGAGTTTAAAGTGGGTGATGTGATGGTCATTACTGATCATATCAATCTCTTCCCCGAGAATCCTTTACGTGGGCGTAATTACGAGGAACTCGGGCCCCGCTTCCCTGCAATGACTGAGGCATACGATAAGAAACTCATCGCTCTCGCCGATGCTCTCGCCGATGCTGACGGTGTACGTCTTATGCACGGCGTGTATGTCGGCACTGCCGGTCCTACTTTCGAGACTCCGGCGGAATATGAATATTTCCGTATCATAGGCGGTGATGCCGTGGGAATGTCTACGGTTCCGGAAGTGATCGTCGCCAATCATGCAGGGATGAAAGTGTTCGGTGTCTCTGTGATCACCGACCTCGGAGGAAAAGATGTCACTGACGTTCCTACACATGAGGAGGTGCAGAAGGCGGCCATGAAGGCTCAGCCGGTCATGTGCGGTCTTATCACTTCTATGCTGGTACGCCTCTGATGCGGATGCTCGACAAATAACAGATAGACTTAAACTGACGATATGATGACACATCAGGCATGGATGATGCAAACCTTTCATCCGTGCCCGATGTTTTTCTTTTATGGAATTTAGCTGTTTAGCTAAGTAGATGGTCAAATTAAACGTATATTATACGCTCTGGCGATTTTGAGCTGATTTGGCTACGGAGCGAAGGAGCGATGCGGGCATCGTGACTGAGTGAGAAAGCCGAAGCGGCCAAAATCGACAAGCGGATGATATGCGAGATATACGCCACCTGTTTTGACTTTTTTATATCGTTTTAATTTGAACAACTACTTACTTATTTTTGAAATACTTTTATGGATCAGAACAAACAGACCGAAATTGCCTCTCTCGGGGAGTTCGGACTTATAGATACGTTAACTCGTGATTTTCCGCTGCGCAACAGTGAGTCGGTCAAGGGGGTAGGCGATGACGCCGCCATACTCCGTTTTGGAGAGGAGGATGTGCTCGTCACAACTGATATGCTGCTCGAAGGAGTGCATTTCGATCTCCGATATGTGCCGCTAAAGCATCTGGGATATAAGGCCGCTGTCGTTAATTTCAGTGATGTGTATGCAATGAATGGCACTCCGAAACAAATCACGGTAGGTATCGGTGCTTCAAGCCGTTTCACTGTGGAGCATCTTGAGGAATTGTATTCCGGTATCCGTCTTGCATGTGAAGTCTATGGCGTCGACCTCGTGGGGGGCGACACTTGCGCATCGGCTTCGGGACTCGTCATTTCCGTGACTTGTATAGGCACAGCACGTAAAGAAGATGTTGTGACACGCGACGGAGCCAAGCCGACCGACCTGATTTGTGTCTCGGGCGATCTCGGAGCGGCATATATGGGTCTTCAGCTTCTCGAAAGGGAAAACAGTGTGGCTGCTTCCCATGGCCCTGGTTTCCAACCGGATTTCGCCGGAAAGGAATATATTCTTGAGCGTCAGCTGAAGCCGGAGGCACGGCGTGATATTGTGGCTGCTCTTCGGGAGGCCGGTGTCCGTCCTACTTCCATGATGGATGTCAGCGATGGTCTCTCATCCGAACTTCTGCATATATGCAAGGATAGCGACACCGGTTGCCGTGTATATGAAGACCGTATTCCTATCGACTACCAGACTGCCTGCATGGCGGAAGAATTCAACCTTAATCTCGTGACGGCTGCTATGAATGGCGGCGAGGATTATGAACTCCTTTTCACTGTCCCTCTCGTCGATAAGGAGAAAGTGGAGAAAATCAAGGGCATCACAATGATCGGATATGTCACGAAGCCTGAACTCGGGTGTGCTCTCGTCTCCCGTGACGGCAGTGAGATTCCTATCCGCGCACAAGGCTGGAATGCTTTCACAAGCTCGCAGGGAAATCCCGAATAAACATTTGGTTATTATGTCGTTTAATTTTTCTTAGCTACTGATAACCGAAAATCAATATTATTTAACAGTGGCAGTAGCCGCAGTTAGGTCAAGAAGTACTACTTTTGCACTCTGAAGCCGTAAATGACTTCTATATTTTGAATCGATTTTAAGAATACATATTTTATCAAAAGCTATGAACGAGACTGTCAACATACGCGATCTTAACGATATGATCGCATCTAAAAGCAGTTTTCTCAGCCTGATACGCAACGGTATGGATCGCCGTATCGTCGGACAGAAGCATCTTGTGGATTCTCTCCTTATCGCTCTTCTTTGCAACGGCCATGTCCTCCTCGAAGGTGTGCCGGGTCTTGCCAAGACTCTTGCTATCAAGACTCTCGCGTCACTTGTCAACGCCAAGTATAATCGCATACAGTTCACCCCCGACCTCTTGCCTGCCGACGTGGTCGGTACGCTTATTTATTCTGTCAAGAATGAGACTTTCAGTGTCCGAAAGGGGCCTGTGTTTGCCAATTTTGTCCTTGCTGATGAGATCAACCGTGCTCCTGCAAAGGTGCAGAGTGCGTTGCTTGAGGCTATGCAGGAGCGCCAGGTGACTATCGGCGACGAGTCGTTCCCGCTCCCTTCTCCGTTCCTGGTCATGGCCACTCAAAATCCCATCGAGCAGGAAGGTACTTATCCTCTCCCGGAGGCGCAGACCGACCGTTTCCTTCTTAAGGTGGTCATCGGATATCCTTCCAAGGAGGAGGAGAAGGCGATCATACGCCAGAATATCCGTGGCGAACTCGAACCGGTGCGTCCCGTAGTCTCTACTGACGAGATTCTGGAGGTGCAGAAGATTGTCGAGAAAATCTACATCGATGAGAAAATCGAGAATTATATTGTCGATATAGTATTCGCCACCCGTGAACCGGCCAAATTAGGTTTGCCTGATCTGCAGAGCATAATCGAATACGGTGCCTCCCCGCGTGCTTCTATCTCCCTTGCCAAGGCTTCGCGTGCTTACGCTTTCCTTCAGGGTAGGGGATATGTAATTCCGGAAGATGTACGTTCGGTGTGTCACGATGTAATGCGTCATCGTATCGGCCTGACCTATGAGGCCGAGGCCAACAATATCTCGGCCGATGATGTCATCTCCGATATCCTCGACAAGGTGGTTGTGCCCTGATGTTCCGGTGACGGGGGGCAATTGTATCTCCCTTGCCTGATTTATTTAGTATAACTATTTAATTTACTCTTTTTGGTCGGTGGGGGAATCATTCCCCCCACACAGCCTTCTTGTTTAAATGGACTCCAAAGAACTGCTCGGAAAAGTAAGGAAGATAGAAATTAAGACCCGGGGTCTGAGTCAGAATATTTTCGCCGGAGAGTATCACACAGCCTTCAAGGGGCGTGGCGTGATGTTCTCTGAGGTGCGTGAGTATCAGCCCGGCGATGATATCCGCGATATAGACTGGAATGTCACGGCCCGTCATAACAAACCTTTCGTGAAGGTATATGAAGAGGAACGTGAACTCACGGTAATGCTCCTTGTCGATGTCAGCGGGTCAGGCAATTTTGGAGCTGCCGGCCAACCGAAGAAGGAGATGATGGCCGAGATCGCAGCCACTCTTGCATTCTCTTCGATTCAGAATAATGACAAGGTGGGCGTCATCTTCTTTTCTGACAGAATTGAGAAGTTTATCCCTCCCAAGAAGGGAAAGAAACATATCTTGCTTATCATCCGCGAGATAATAGATTTCCGCCCGGAGAGTGGGGGCACTGATATTGATGTGGCTCTGCGTTTCATGACGAATGCCATTAAGAAACGTTGCACGGCTTTCCTGATTTCGGATTTCATCGATAGGCATGACTATATGAAGAGTATGTCGATAGCCAACCGCAAGCATGATCTCGCCGCAATTCAGGTCTATGATCGGCGCGATGCCCAGCTTCCGGATGTGGGTCTGATAAGGGTGCGCGATCTGGAGACGGGTGCCGTGAGATGGCTTGACAGCTCCTCTTCCAAAGTGAGGAAGGCCTATGACAGCGCATGGTATGCCGGCCAGCAGAAACTCTCTTCCGTCACTGCGCGTTGCGGTGTCGATCTTGCCTCGGTCTCTACTGATGAGGATTACGTCAAGGCTTTGCTCGCTCTGTTCTCGCGTCGCGGCAGCAGATGATTATGGAGCTTCTTATACTCTCTTTATTTGATTATCAATGAAAGTATTCATTCACCGGCTGTCATTTCTGATAGCACTTTTGTTCGTTATATCTCTCCCTGCTTCGGCTGCCAATGTCTCAGTTAAGGCGGCTATGGACTCGGCAAGCATTGTCATGGGAAAGGTGGCTTCGCTGAAGGTGGAGGTGTCACGTGTGCAGGGTGCGCCGGGTGTGTTCCCGCAGTTTCGTGAGTGCCCGCCTGACGGCTACGTCTCTTTTCTCGGTGATTCTGTCGAGATGTCGCGCCCGCGCCTTGTGGATTCAATCGTGAAGAACGGACGTGAGGTGCTCTCTTACGAGATTCCGGTGCAATCTTTTGACTCCGGCTATTATCGCCTGCCGGAGATTCTTTATGTCAGTGGGGGGGATACGGCCCGGTCGGCTGTACTTTCGCTGAAGGTGAATCCCGTGGCGGGGCTGACGGCTGAAGATTCAATAGCTCCTTTCTCTCCAGTCCTTGCTCCCGAAGGGTTCTCGGTGCTCGACTGGGTGCCGGATTGGCTCGCTGATTGGTGGTGGGTGATTCTGCTCGCTGCCATTGCTGTGCTGGCGTTTATCTGGGCATTCAGAAGGGTTCGGGAGAAGGGCACGCTCATTCCGCCAAAACCGCTTCCCTCTCCTTATACGCAGGCTCTTAAGCGTCTTGATTCTCTTAAGGAAAGAAAACTTTGGGAGAAGGGTATGGAGAAGGAATATTTCACTGACCTGACCGACATTCTCCGTGTCTATCTTTTCCGTCGGTTCGAAATCAATGCCATGGAGATGACTTCCCGCCAGATTATGGAAACTCTCTCCGAGCGACCGGAGGCTAAGGAGAAGCGTTCATATATGCGTAATATCCTCAATATGGCCGACTTCGTGAAGTTTGCCAAGGTGCGTCCTCTCCCTGCCGACAATGTGGCCGCCTGGGAGGATGCACGCCGATTCGTGGAGGAAACAAAGCCTTCTCCGGAGGAGGAGCAGGCTATCATCGAACGGGAGACGGCTTTGCTCGGCGGAGTCTCTGATCAGAAAAAAAGCTCCCACCCGGCTTTATCTATCTCGCGTAAGAAGTCTCAACCTCGGAAAAAGAAATTGAAAAAAGGAAAACAATGACTCTGAAATATCCCTGGCTGCTGCTGCTCTTTCTCGTCTGGATTCCCCTTATCTGGTGGTATGTCAGAAGATACCGCAATGCTTCTCCATCTTTGGGGCTGTCATCGCTTACTGCCGTGTCTTCGCTCCCGACGTCGTGGAAGGTGTGGGTGCACCATTTCTGTTTCGTACTCGAATTATTCGCCATTGGCGCTGTCATAGTGGCTCTATGCCGCCCGCAGTCGCACGATTCTTTCCGCACTTCCTCTGTCGAGGGCACTGATATCGTGATCGCTCTCGATATTTCGGGCTCTATGTCGGCCGACGATTTCAAACCCTCGCGGTTCGCGGCTGCTAAGGATGTGGCCCAGAAGTTTGTGAATAAGCGGGAAAATGATAATATGGGTCTCGTTGTCTTCTCGGGTGAGTCGCTATCCCTTATGCCTCTCACCAACGACCGGGCGGCTTTGCTTGCCGCTATTCAGAATGTGAAGATGGGCGACCTCCAGGACGGCACCGCCATTGGCGATGGTCTGGCAAGTGCGGTCAATCGTGTGGCGCAGGGCAAGGCCAAGTCAAAGAGTATAGTGCTGCTCACTGACGGCACCAACAATGCGGGCGATGTCCCTCCCTCTACTGCCGCTGCCATTGCTAAGCAGAAAGGTATCAGGGTCTATACTATCGGTGTAGGTACGAATGGCACTATTGCCATTCATGATCCTTACGGATTCTCTACAACAACAATGGAGACCAAAATTGATGAGGAGTCTCTGAAAGCTATCGCTCAGACTACTGACGGTAAATTCTTCAGAGCCACTGATGAGGGGATGCTCAGAAAAGTGTTTGAAGAGATTGATGAATTGGAGAAATCTCGTCTTGATGTCACCCGATTCACCCGCACAGAGGAGAATTTCACCCCCTGGATTGTTGGGGCTATGTGTGCTTTCTCGCTGATGTTGCTGCTCCGGTACACTGTGGTGCGTCGCATCCCTTGATACTCTTATCCTTTGTAATTTATTGTCATTCTTTATATGTTGAGTTTTGCATATCCGGCTCTCTTATTCTTATTGCTGCTTATCCCGGCCTTTTTAGGTCTTTTCTGCTGGGCTCGTTATTCCCGTAGGAAAAATCTCAGGAAGTTTGGCCGGCCGGAGTCGCTGGCGCCTCTCATGCCTGACGTCTCCCCCTATAAGCCTGCCTTGAAGCTTTCAATACGGTTGTTTGCTCTTGCTTGCATTATCATCGCGCTCGCCCGTCCTTGGGGCGGCCTTAGGGATGAGAAGACTGAAAAAGAGGGTATTGAAGTGGTTATCGCTGTCGATGCCAGCAACTCGATGCTCGCTTCTGCCGATGGTTCTGACAAGGGGGGCGACCGCATGCGTCTGGCCAAGATGATGCTTGAAAAACTTATCAACCGTCTTGATAATGACAGGGTGGGACTTATCATGTATGCCGGCGAGGCTTACACTCTCATTCCGGTCACCAACGACTATGTCTCTGCCAAGACTTTCCTGAATTCTATCGACCCTACTCAGATCACTAATCAGGGCACTAATATTTCGCAGGCTCTAAACATGGCTGTCAATTCTTTCTCAGAGGATAAAAATATAGGTAAGGCTATTATCCTCATTACTGACGCAGAGGAATTGGAAGATAGCAACTCTGTCATGGAGAGTGCTGCGATGGCCGCCAAAAATGGTATTCAGTTGGATGTGATCGGAGTCGGTCAGCCTATACCGGCCAAGATTCCTTTCAATGGCTCATGGCTCGTTGACCCTGAGTCCGGACAGCCGGTGGAGACTGCTCTTAATGAAGATCTTGCCGCCGAGATTGCTTCGGCAGGTAAGGGTATATATGTCAATGCCTCCAATCGGGATGCTCTCAACGAACTTGAGAAGCAACTCGACACTGTGAAGAAGACTGCGCTTGAAGCCAATCTCTACGCGGTGCATGAGGAGCTGTTCCCGATTTTTGCCTGGATTGCGCTGGTGCTCTTGTGTGTCGACATTTTTATTCTCGACCGTCGTATTCTCTGGCTCGATCGTTTTACATTCTTTAAAAAGGAGGATAAGAAATGAAGTATAATCCGTTATCTCGCCTCTCGTATGTCTCTCTGTTTTTGTGGATGATGACCGCTGTGTTCGCGATGTCGGCGCTCTCTTCGCTTTCAGTCTCCGCGTCTGAATCGGTACGCAAGGAGCGACGTCTTATCAAGCAGGGCAATAGCTTGTATAATCAGAAGAAATATCGGGAGGCTGCCCGTCTGTATAATGAGGCTTTGCAGGTCAATCCTGAGTCGGCTATAGGTCGATTCAATCTTGGTATGTCGCAGATGCGTCAGGGCATGGTGGCCGACACTACCCGTCAGACGCAGGAGATACTCTCTGCCGGACTGGAGAATCTCTCGAAGGTGGCGGCGCTGGGAATGAAGAATCCTAAAGTGTCTTCTTTCGCCAATTATAATCTTGGCAATGTGGCTTTCAATAAACAGGATTATGCCGGAGCAATAGGGTATTATAAGCAGGCTTTACGCTTAAATCCTTCTGACGATAATGCTCGCCGCAACCTCAGAATCGCTCAGCTCAAGCAGCAACAGAACGATAATAATAAGGACGATAATAAAAATCAGGAAGATAAAAATAACGATAATAAAGATCAGGATAAAAATAACCAGGATAAGAATAATGATTCTGACAAGAATAAAGATCAGAATCAGAACAAGCAGAATCAAGACAAACAGAATCAGGATAAGCAGAATGATAAGGATATCAGCAAGCAGACTGCCGATCAGATTCTGCGGGCTGTCGAGAATAAGGAGAATCAGGTGCGAAATCGCGTGATGCGTGGTCAGGGTTCCGGACAGGGACGTGAGAATGCAGGGCGCGGGGGTGGCCGTAAGAATTGGTAAGCTATGTGGCGCGCACTCAGGAGGATGGTTTCTCTGTTTGTCGCTTTGGCGATGGTGTTGCCGGCTTTCGGACGTTCTCTCTCGGCTGAAGGTAAGTCTGAGGAGGGGATTCGTCTGGTGGCTACTCTTTCGGCCGGACGTGCTGTTGTCGGTGCTGATGTTCTTTATGAGGTGGCTGTCATTTCGCCTGTCGCCTCCATCTCGCTTATGAAGACTCCTTACTCCATTGCATGGGGAGGGCTTAAGGCCACCCCTGTAAGTGTGGGGGGTAATCTTGAGAGAGTGAAAATCAAGGGGAAGGAGATGTATCGGGCAGTCATCGCGAGCTATTGGTTGTCGGCTTCTGAAGCAGGGAAGTATACGGTGCCATCGGCTGATTACACTATTGGACTGGCCAAGGAGCGGATTGTCCGCGATCCTTTCTTTGGAAATATGCGCTCTTCTTATTACGAGCCGCTTGCTCTCAGCGTGCCTGAGCTTTCTTTTAAGGTGGATGCTCTGCCTAAAATCCCCGAATATTTTGATTTCTCGGGCGCGGTTGGCGAGTTTGAAGTCTCTGTCTGGATTCCCGACGGTTATATTGAGGCGGGGAGTGATGCCGTGGCTGTGGTGACTGTCTCCGGAGCAGGCGATCTTGCCGAAGCTGACACACCTTCTTTATTGGACGCTTTCTCTTCTACGGCCCGTCTTAAATCTGTGTCGGAGGAGAGATCAAGATTTATTCGCAATGGTCGCTTGTGGTCGGAAATTGAATTGGAGGTCACATTCGTGCCTTATCCTGACGATGAGGGAATCTCCAGAATTCTTCCTGTCGTATTCGGTTATTTCTCTCCGGAGCAGGGAAAGTATCTGAAAGCTGTTTCCGATCCTGTCGATGTGCCGCTTAGTGGCAAGTCCGGTAAATCCCGTCCTCCGGTCAGCATCGGAGTCTGATTCTTTCCTCGCCCTATAAATAAAGACTTATACATTATACAATGCCATGATACACCGTATTTTCCTATTGACGATACTTTCTCTGATCGGTATGACGGTTTCTCTTTCTGTTTCGGCCCAGAAGGTGGAACTGCGTGTGGATATGCCTCGCGGTCAGCGATCGATTGGGGTAGGGGATGAATTTCATATCACGTATCAGGTGTCTGATATCTCTGCCGCTCCGGAGCAACCTCGAAATGTGCCGGGTGCGAAACTTCTTTATTTCGACCGCACGGGCCAGTCTTCGCGCTTTCAGAGTATTAATGGTCGTACTTCGCAAAGTGTGTCGTACACGTATACTGCCACATTGCGAGCCACGAAGGAGGGTAACTATTCTTTTGGCCCTATCTCTGTCGGTGGCGTCAAAAGTAACGCTGTGAGCTACACTGTTGGCAAGGCGGCTGCAACGGCAGCCTCTGCTGCTCCCTCCGGTGCTCGGCAATCACGTCCGGGGCAGGATGCCGACCCGAACGCTCCCAAGTTTATAGGTAAGGGCGACGGCCATCTGTTTCTGAAGGCTTCGGTCTCCAAGAGCAGCGCGTATGAGCAGGAGGCTCTGGTATATACTGTCAAGCTATACACCACTTATTCTGCTATTAAATTTATCGGTGCCACCTCAGCTCCGAAATTTGAAGGCTTTGTCATAGAGGAATCCAAGACGCGCGACACTCAGTTCAATTATGAGTCTGTCGGCGGAAAGACATACGCCACTGCTGTCATTGCCCGCTACATTATTTTCCCTCAGATGGCCGGCAATCTGAAAGTGATTGGCAATACTTATACTGTCAGTGTTGACCAGCGGGAATATTATGACGACCCGTTTTGGGGTAACATCTCTTATAGCACGCCTCTCCAGCTGAATGTCACCCCCAACGACCTGACGGTGAATGTACGCCCGCTTCCGTCGCCGCGTCCCGCCGATTTCTCGGGTGGTGTGGGCGATTTCAGAATCTATGTCGATACACCTTCCACCAATCTCAAGAGCAATCAGGCGGCCTCTGTCGTTTATACGGTGACAGGTTCCGGAAATATCAGATATGTCCACCTCCCGGATCTCAACGCTCTCTATCCCAAGGAGCTTGAGGTGTATTCTCCGACCACGGATGTCAATGTCTCCGTAGGTGCGTCTAATGTGACCGGCACGGTTAAGTTTGATTATTCATTCCTCCCGTTGGAGACGGGAGAATATTCTGTGCCGGAGGTGGCTCTCGTTTATTTCAATCCTTCCACCGGAAAGTATGAGCGGTCGGTGGCACGTGGTTTCAAGGTGAATGTCGACAAGGGAGCGGCTTCGGAAAAGTCTCAGACCCGCAGCCGGCTCGTGTTCGACAATAATCTGATGCCTTATTCTTCGCCGCTTTCCAAATCTTACACTCCTTACGTCAGGAGATTTTCCTATTGGCTTTTCTTCATTATTCCTGCTCTTCTCTTTGCCGGAGTTGTCATCTGGCGTAGCCGTTATATCAAGACGCATGCTGACATGGCTTCGTTGCGCTCGAGAAGAGCGAGCAAGGTGGCTCGCAAAAGATTGCGTCGCGCTTCCGAATGCCTGTCGCGCGGGGAGAGTGCGAAGTTCTATGACGAGATGCTTAAAGCTCTATGGGGATATATTGCCGACCGTCTTAAGATGCCGGGTTCTGAGCTGACCCGCGATAAGGTGAGGGCGGAACTCGAACGCCGTGGTTCTGATTCTACTGAGGCGAAGCGTCTCCTCGCTCTGGTCGATGAGTGTGAGTTTGCTAAGTATGCCCCTGGAGCTGAGATGTCGGAGAATATGACGAAACTATATGATTCTGCGTTTAGTGTGATTGACGGCATAGAGAACTCTATCGGCGGTAGTGACACCGGTGGCGCTGAAGAGACCTCCGGCACTGACCGGTTCCGTACTGATCTCGACCGCTAATATCACCCTCCTGAGGAATAAAACTTATTTCAGAGGCTGCCACGGGCAGATGATACATATTACCTACAATTGCATCTATGCTACTTAGCCATTAGATCGTTTAAATTTTTCTTAGCTGCTTATGAAAACCCTTACAAATTTCGTCCCGGCGATTATAATAAGTGTCTTGCTGTGGGTCTGTCCGGATGCTGTGACAGCCGGCGTGACTCAGGCGGATTCAGCATACACCGCACATAATTATGAGAGGGCTCTTGCACTATATAAAGATGTGGTCCGTGAGGAGGGCGTGTCTCCGCAGTTATTGTTCAATATGGGCAACGCTGCCTTTAATGCGGGTGATTACGGTCAGGCTGCCCTTGCTTTCGAACGGGCATTGCGTCTCCAACCGGGAAATAAGGAGATTCGGAATAATCTTGAATTTCTTCGAAACAAGGTTGAGGATGCCAATAAGGCGGAATTGAAGGGAAAGCGTGCCGGAGTCACTCCTGATGATTCCTCTTT
>JAAVFY010000045.1 GCA_014800515.1 Bacteroidales bacterium | reverse complement strand
ACACTGAACGGATTGTAGATATCCTCGCCATCCTGACTGAAATGATAACCGTCATAATGCTTCTTGAACCGCTCCCAGGTCTCTTCCTCCGTTATTCCGTTGGTCTCTGCAAAATTCTTAACCGAGGCCCCGAAATACTCGTGCATCTCGCCCTCTGTTATGCCGCAGATGGAATTATAGGTATAATCCATGGACACGTCATTAAGATTGTTGAGACCGGAAAAGATGGAGAGATACGCGAACTTCCCCACTCCGGTCAGCATACCGAATCTTATGTATTCGTCAGAAGCCTTTATCACGGAATAGAAACCCTGAAGATACTGACGTATATTTTCATGCAGATCCGAATCATGGAGAGAGTCGATGATCGGCTTGTCATATTCATCAACGAGTATCACAACCCTCCGACCTGTAGTCTGAGCCGCGGTCCGTATGACTCTGCTGAACCGCATGGCCACGGAATTATTACCGTCCGGACTGACACCGTACTTTTCCTCCCATATAGTCAGTAGGGAGGAGAGGACTCCACGGAGTTTATCTACTGATTCGTAGCTGTCAGTGGCGAGATCCAGCCGCAACACCGGATGTTCAGCCCATTCATTCTCGAGCCGATCCAGCGCAAGACCCTTGAACAACTCCCTGCGTCCCTGGAAATATGCCTCAAGCGTGGAGATGAGAAGACTCTTTCCGAAACGTCGAGGACGGCTCAGGAAGATATACTTATTGCTCCCGGCAAGATTATACACGAGTTCCGTCTTGTCTACATACAAGTATCCCTCCGTGACTATCTCGGAGAAGGTCTGTACTCCCACAGGGTATTTGATTCGGGACGATACGCACATAAGCTGCTATCTTTGTGTTGAAACAGTTTCTTTTGCAAATATACAAAAAAATACGAAACTATAATGTCAACTGCAAATAGGACATAACTGACTCCTAAGTTTGAAGAAAAGACTCGGGAAGATATTCTCCCCGAGCCTTTACAACTTTATGTCAAGGGTAGGAAGCCTTTCAGCTCCTCCCCCATCTTTTTCTCATTTTACATACGTATTCTGCGGAGGCACGCTTAACGACGGGTCTCAACCATAACCTTGCCGCCTCGGATATAGGGCTGCCCGTTGACAGGCGCAGTCAGCTCGCGGCCCTGCAGGTCATAGATACGGTCGGAGGGAGAACAAAAATCTTTGTCACCAGATTCTATCTCTTCTACGCCGGTCTTCCAATAATCGGATTCAAAGAGTATCTTCCCGTCAAGTGTTGTCATCGTCCTTATATAATAATAAGTCCATCTCATTCCATCTGTCTGCACCCCAAATTGTGGAGCCATCAACAATCCTCTGACACTGCCTACACCCTCAACTACCCATGGATCCTCATCCCTGCCGTTTAGATTAAGATGCGGATCTAGTACGTGCAGATGCTGACAATTGAATATGGTTCCTCCATAAGTATACTCCGTGATGTCATCAACCAGGACATCAAACATACAACCTTGATACCCCCCATAATTATCTAATCCCAAACACGAAAAAGTATCTCCTTTCCCGGCATTGAAATCGTAGAGAAGGTATTCTGTTTCCTCATAATCCATCACATGGAACATATCATCATTATATCGATATATACGGCCATCCTCCTCCCGGAGATACGCTACCTCTTTTCCTTCTGCGTCCCTGAATATATTATAGGTCTGTCCATCAAAGCTACGACTTCCTTTGAAATGATAACCTGACAACTCAGTTATCTCCCCATCATCACTAGCAACCGTATAATATGCTTTCTCATAGTTCCAAATCCGATCTTCACGCACAAGTATATTCTCTGCACGCAGACCTGAATTATTCGAGACAATGGATAGAACTACCAGAAAGAGAACAGTTAAAAATCTATAGTAAATACACATTTTCAATAAAATTAGATTTTTTAAACCTGATCCTTATCACTTGATCATCTTGCTATAACCCTTGGGCCGAGCATTGAGAATTCCTCCTTTCTCAGCCTTGAATCCTGCACCGATACAAATTCTGTCAGCATTCAGGTCAAGTTTGCCACCGGAATTGACGGTAGTCCCTTTGACTTCAATGACATTCATACTGTCAAATTCTGCCATTCCTCCATTTTCAATTCCGAATCCATCCTCAAGCTTAACTTCATCAAGGGCAGAGATACTCAAAACGCTACCCGTTCCTACTATATAATTACCGTTTTTTAGATTAGATAAGATTTGTTTTCCTATCACAGCCTGATTGACTATATACCTCTTATTTGTCTTTAAAGTTTTATTTTGACCAAAATATTTGACAAATGGGAGATAGCCCTCCCTCCATATGGAAACGACAAGGTCATAATTCAACATATTCAAAACATTGGCAGAAACCTCGTAAGTCGGATGTGTTATGGAATCCAACAACGTTACTCCTTCATCATTAAACAAAGAAATCTTCGCTCCAACAATTTCATCACTTTCAAATTTCATTCCTCCTCCATAAGAACTTAACGCGATATTCAATGACTTGGGTTTACCTAACCAAAGTGAGATTTGGGGATCTCCCAAAATATTACTAGCTGCAATCGCGTAATACATAAAACCACTCATTGTTTTTGAAAATGCTTGAGCTTTGCCAATAATTGAACAACATTTTATTTGCTTCCCAAAATTTAGTTCCAGCCGAGGTCCTTGTGCTGTATAACCTAGACGAGTATTACCGAGCATCGCTACTCCTCCATATAAACCAGCAACAGTATATGATGTTCCCATTGTATATGGATATGAAAAGTTATAAACTCTATCAAAAGGCATAATGTCACAAGAAAGGCTGTATATAATTGATGGAGTCCATATATTATTCAAATTATCCAGACCGCATCCGGCAGGCTCACCGACATCGCAATATCCTAATTTCTTATTATCATAGTAATCTAAGGCTTTAATATATCTCCAGGTGGGGGCTTTCCCATTCACACCGGCACAAGCCACTGTCCCGGGATTACCATGACCTTGTAATGAAATAATTCCACTGGTTTTCATCATCTCAATCACTTGTCTTCCCGTTGGTTTGTTTGTATCAAACGTTATAGCATCTTTATTTGATACCGTTTCTGAAATATCTCTTAGTTCTATCAGAGAAAAATCGTTAAGTTCTTCAAATAGATGCTTATAAGTCAATTGCTGATCTTGTTTTGTAAGTAAGGCATTATTTAAATAATCTGTATCACCCTTTCCAGGAAAAGCTTCATACAAATACAGCTTATGAAGATAGTTTTCTATTTCTTTGGAAGTTTGACAGATTAATCTACCAACAAATAGACAAGGTGAAAACTTAATACTATCTATACTTTCAGTATATTCATTCTCAATATCCTTTTTAAATTGCCAATTTTGAATTAAATCAGAATAGTAAATATCAGAAGGAACAAAATTATCATCCAATAATATTCCTTCTTTTCCTTCCCTTGAGGAATCCCTATAAAAATATCTAGCTGGCAATTTCTCAAAAGGACCGATCAATATGCAGTATTGATCAATAGTTGGCACATAGAGTGATTGTAAATACTTGCGAATTGTCTCAGCGGTATCAATACAGTCTGTTATGTTGGATGCAATCTCCTCTATTGTTTTCAGAATCACATTCATTCCTTTCTGAGCCTTCCATATTGCCAAATTTCTGCAGTCATCCTTGAGATCTTCAGTAGTAATAATGATGTAATCACTTCTTAAATCAGGATTGTCTGATTTATATAGGAAATTCTGACTCACATTTGACGATATGCTTCTGTTTATACTGTTTCTTTTTGTAAATGACAATGGATCAATCCCATCCTCATCGTAAGTCAATGACAAGGTTATTGATTCACATGGAACTATTGTTCTCTCATCAATCAATTCTAATGGATTCACCCTCACGGTCACGAAATGTTGCAATCCCTTGATGTAATAGTCATTCACAATTTCCACATCAATTCTCTCCTTATATTCCGGTACGGTATCGAAGTGTAATTCGGATTCAATATCATCTGATTGAAGGTTTACAGATCGATTAATCACCACACCAATTGGAAGAGACATCCGTATAGGTTGTGACGTAACGTACGAATCTATTGCTACTCTGTAATTTCCGGAAATCACAGGTACCTCAATCGATAGATAATAGACTGGAAGACAAGTCAGGCCTTCCTTACTTTGAGGTTCTAATCCCTCCCACAGTACTTCACACCTTCCCTTCTGTCCCTCCTTATCAAGTGACTTTTCGTTAATTAGCGAAGGATTAAAGTCCAAAGTACGAATAATCTCAGCAGATTGAAGCGATACTCCGGACAGTACTAACATCAATAGGCTATACAGTATCCTATAAAAAGTATTATTTTCCATCTCCGTGTTCATAGTCTCGATTACTCCGTCAGTATCATTCTCTTGGTAGCCAGTTCCTTACCATCAACGATGAGGGTATAAAGATACATTCCTGCTGAAAGCCTTGATCCATCTATGGCTACAGAGGTTTTACCACGCCCCTCAACCGGAAGACACATCACCTGAGTGCCTTGCATATCATATATGTATAGGCTTGCCGTGGTGATGTCCGTGGCGATTGTGAGATCTATTACAGTCCTCTCTGTGAAGGGATTGGGACGGTTTTGTGAGAGAATGACACTCTCATCCACAATCCCGTCTGCTCCTGCCATTCTTTGAACCGGCTTGAGCAGTGAATCAATCTTGTTCTCAAGTTCCTCGTTACGTGCGGCAAGATTCTTATAGGCATCAACCAGCAGAGGTATAAAGCCAAGGTAATCTATGCTAAGGAATCCTTCCTCATCCTCCGTCACCAGATCGGGAAATATATCTCTTATCTCCTGTGCCGCAAAGCCATAACGTGTGCGCGAATCGGGCATAGCCGGCTCTGGCTGAGCCATTGAATCAGTATCTTCCACCTCCGCTACTTCCGATATGGGACGGGGCAACAGACGGTAGGAGATGGTACTGACATCCGAAAGAAGATTCCATCGGTCGCCGAGTGGACGCACATCCGTCTTCAGTCTAAGGTCGGAGCTGGTATTGAACGCGTCGGCATATACCGCACAGCTGAATGCCGCCCGCGTGGTAATCGGGAGCGTTACAGTCTTGTATACCTGAAAATAAGTGGTGCTTCCCATACGGAAATTCAGACCGTTGTCGCCCTTCAGTGCGAGTATGTTGTCGCCTTTATCTTCTCCTATCAGGACATGGTCGCTATCGCCGAACGAGATACGTCCGTTGCGATTATTGGAACCTGTCCCGAGCACTACCATTCTGGCATTCCCGTCAACGGGAATGTCTACCAGTGGGGAACTTACTGATGCCCCTGAACTTGTCTGCTGCAGTGTCCCCACCTGAATCTGGCCGCTTTCCACGACAGTAAGTTGCGCTGACGCTGCAAGGAAAGAGAATATAGCACCCATCAGTACTATCCCCTTAAAGAATCGATTTTTCATGTTTTTTCTATTTTTATATTTTTAATTGTTTCGGAAAAATTATTAGTACCAAAGCGAATCCGCTTATTCATCGTCATTATCGAAGTTAAGATCTGTTAAGAGATCTCAAGAATATAGAATGCTTATTAATGCATAATTCATCTCATTTCAGTCAATGGAGATAACTCCGGTATAGGTGTTTCCCATAAAGCTTTCACATTGGATCTCATACTCACCTGAGGGTAGGAACTGATTCCACACGGGGTCGTCATAACTAACAGATCCTTCTACCGTCATGTG
>JAAVFY010000044.1 GCA_014800515.1 Bacteroidales bacterium | reverse complement strand
TCGAATCCTAATTCGATAATGTCTTCAAGTGCCTGACATGGATCGGAAGTGATGTCGAAGGCCCTGTGGAAAGTGAAGGTCTTGTTTTTTCTGTCTTTCTCACTCACACATCTCATCAGCAGAGCGGTGCGTTCTTTATCAATATTTCCATCGGCTTTCAGTATGCCTATCACATAGCCGTCGGCAGCTGCGATGCCGGGGCTGCGCATATCTTCCACCATACTCAGGAATTCGGTGTCGCTATAAAGGAAATCACCTGGGCGCGGACGGATAAGCACATTCCTTTTCATGGCCGGCGATAGGGGGGCTGTGCGTGTCAGCATACTCTCCGGAGGGGTCAGACCGCCAATAGGAAGTGCGGAGCAGATCTCAACTCTCGTTGCGCCTCCGAAGAATGCTTTCATTATGCTGTCGTAATCTCCGGTGCATATCTCAAGTTCCGGCTGTTGGTGGGGGTGTTGGCTCATCTTGTTTTTACTTTTCTAAGGGTGTGGAATTATGATGGTGGTGAGAGTGAATGGGATATTTCTCATGCGAGTTCAAGCTCCACTATGTAATCGGTCTCGTCAGGCTTTCGCTCAAGTGTAAGAATGACTCCTCCGTTATTATCCTTTTTAAAACTGATATTTTTCCCTCCGACATATTCTTTAGCTTTTTTCACTTTAAATTGTGTGGGAACTGTAATTACGGAAGACTCCGGACTCATCACATGGAGAAACATACGTTTCCCTTTCATTGTGGCTGTGCCCCAGTCTTGTGCCGGAAAGTCTGCTGCGGTTGTCCCATAGATAGTCTCGCCGTTGGCTCTCATCCATTCGCCTATCTCTTTGAGTCGTTCAAGGCTTTGCTCCGGCAGTCGGCCGTCAGGCCGAGGTCCGATATTGAGCAGAAGATTGGCTCCCATGCCTGCGGTGTTGACGAGATAGCGGATGAGCGTGCGTGTGTCTTTATAGTCAGTGTCGCGTACTTTGTATCCCCACATCCCGTTCATGGTGTTACAGGTCTCAAGAGGAAGGCGTGAGATTGCTTGGCCGGAAAGTCCGGCGGTATTCTGTCCGGGTATGTCTCGCTCGAAAATCTGTATATCCTCCCCTTCAAAGGGCTCCTGATGATGGTTGTTGCCGATCATGCATCCGGGCTGAAGGGAGTGGACAAGTGCGTACTGTTCATCAAGTTGCCAGTTGAAGGGTATGCTGTCTTCATCATGATCCCACCATCCGTCAAACCAGATGCAACGCACCGGTCCGTAGTTGGTGAGGAGTTCCTTCAGCTGTGTGTTCATGAAGTTGTAGTAGTGTGGCCAGTCGCAACCTATGGTGTCGGCTCCGGTGGTGCGTCCGGTGCGTCCCTTGGGATAATCGTCACGTCCCCAGTCTATGTGGGAGTAATATAAATGGAGCTTTATGTCATGACGCTGACAGGCATCGGAGAGTTCCTTGAGAATGTCGCGTTTAAAGGGGGTGGCATCCACTATATTGTAATCTGACGCATCTGTGTCATACATTGAGAACCCGTCATGATGACGGGTTGTGAAGCAAATATACTTGGCTCCCGCATCTTTGATAGCCTTTACCCATTCATCGGCATTAAAGGCTATCGGATAAAACCCTCCGGCAGCTTTCGAATATTCGGCGTGTGTCGGTCCGTAGTTTAGATACCATTCTCCTTGGGCAAACATACTGTAGATTCCCCAATGGAGAAATATGCCGAAACGATCTTCGGCAAATTCTGCCTGTGAGGCTTTCACCTCAGGAGTGGGTTGATAGCTTTGCGGCCGATTTTCGGCTGTCATGAGGGCGGAGGTGCCGGCGAGCGCACCGCCGGCGAGAAGAATGGCACTGAGCAGACGTTTCATGTGTTCTTTGTAAAGGGGATATATCAGGAATTCAACTGGCTGCCGGCTTCNCAGNCGAGAGCTGAAGCTCCGAGAAGAGCTGCATCAGCTTCGTTAAGTTCGGAGCGTTTAATCTTAACATGGCCGCGATATAGATGGAGAACATTGCGGTCAAATGATTTTATCATAGGTTCTGTAAGAAGGCTTCCGGCTTTCGTGACTCCGCCGAAGAGTATGATGGCTTCCGGATCACTGAAGGCGGCAAAGTGGGCGCACGCCTCTCCAAGCACATCGCCCGTGATACGATACACCTCTTTTGCAGTCTCATCTCCGGCTTCAGCAGCTTCGGTGATGTTCTTGGCGGTCAGCTCTTCCAGATTATGAAGGGTGCTTTCCGGATGCTCGGCCATAAGTTTTTTTGCTGTGGCCACCACTCCCTTGGCCGAACAGTAGGTCTGAAGACAATCCTTACGTCCGCAGGCACAATCGCGTCCTTCGAGTTTCCAGGCTTTCACATGGCCGAGTTCGCCTCCGAAACTTCTGTGTCCGTTGAGCATCTGTCCGTTGCAGACGATTCCGCTTCCCACTCCCGTCCCAAGCGTGATGACAATGAAGTCGCGAAGACCTCGGGCTGCACCATAGCTCATCTCGCCTATGGCGGCTGCGTTGGCATCATTGCTTATCTTTACGGGCAGACCGGTCTGTTCAGTCATCATCCGTGCCAACGGGATAGGGGAGGGCCATGGCAGGTCGGTGGCCGCTTCTATCTCACCGGTTTGATAGTTGGCGCAGGGAGCTCCTATTCCTATTCCTACCACTGCTCCATCGGCTCCGCATTCGGAAATCAACGACCGTATGCCTTCTCCAAGTCGTTCGGCATATTCGGCGGCTGTCGACGCAATGGCTGTCGGCATACTCTTATGAGCTACTATATCTCCGCGCCGGTTTACAAGTCCGTAGACGGTATTGGTGCCTCCGACATCGACACCTACCACATATTTTTTATCCATTTATTCTTTTGGGATAGGGGTATAAAACGNGTCAAAATTAGTCAAATTTCTTAAACCGTGCAACATTGAAGGCTTGCGCACTATGGATTTTTGGACAGTTGAAAAAAAAATTGTACTTTTGTCTCCGTTAACAAGATTACCTCTTTTATGAGCAGTGATTCATCTATCCTGATTAAGGGCGCTGACGTCTGGTCGGAAAATGGTTTTTCCCGCATGGACGTGAGAGTAAGCGGCGGAAAGGTGTCTGCCGTCGGCCCGAATCTCGATCCTCTTGCTTCTGACCGTGTGGTCNATGGCCGTGGTCGGTATCTCATCCCGGGTCTCGTGGATCTGCATGTGCATTTCCGCGAACCGGGTTTTTCGTATAAGGAGACAATTAAGTCCGGTGCGCTTGCTGCTGCCAAGGGCGGCTTTACGACAGTATGCACTATGCCTAACCTGAAGCCGGCTCCGGACTCTGTAGAAAATCTCAGAACCCAGCTNGATATTATCAAGTCTGACGCATGCATCGAGGTGATTCCTTTCGCCTCTATTACGCGAAGTCGTCTCGGTAAGGAGTGTGTTGACTTCAAAGTCCTTATGCCGTTGGTGGCCGGATTCTCCGACGATGGCACCGGGGTGCAGGATGAGACAGTCATGTATGAGGCCATGCATCAGATTTCAGAGGAGAACGGTCTTCTGGCTGCCCATTGTGAAGTGGAGAGTTTGCTGCATGGAGGCTATATCCATGATGGTGAGTATGCGGCTGCCCATGGCCATAAGGGAATTTGCTCCGAGAGTGAATGGGCTGAAGTGAAACGTGATATTGAGATTGCTGAGCAGACTGGTTGTCGACTCCATATTTGCCATGTCTCCTCGGCAGAGAGTGTGGAGCTCGTCCGCCGGGCTAAGGAGAAGGGGGTGAAAGTCACGTGTGAGACAGGTCCGCATTATCTTGCCTTTACTGATGCAGATCTCCGCGAGGAGGGTCGCTTCAAGATGAACCCTCCTTTACGTTCTTCTGCCGACAGGGAGGCACTGATCAAGGGCATTCAGGATGGCACTGTCGATGCAGTGGCCACAGACCATGCTCCTCATTCGGCCGAGGAGAAGTCTCGCGGACTTGAGAAAAGTGCGATGGGTGTCGTGGGTCTGGAAACGTCGCTCGCTGCCGTGAATAAATATATGGTGGAGGCGGGCCATATATCTCTCGAAAAACTTGTGAAGGTCATGTCGGTCAATCCGCGTGCTATCCTTGGCAAGCCCACCTCCATAGCCCCCGGAGACTCCGCCGATCTTGCACTCGTTGATTTCAACACTGAGTGGACTGTGGATCCGGAGACATTTCTCTCTAAGGGAAAAGCCACTCCCTTCGAGGGTTGCAGACTTAAGGGGGTGGTGCTTCTCACCCTTAAGGATGGTCAGCCCGTGTGGGAACATCCTGCCCTATGACCTTGTGTCCGCAATTTCTAATCTTGTGACTGTATCGTATAATTGTAAGGGATACTTAAGTAGCTAAGAAAAATTAAACGATATGATAACTCAGTAGCTTTGAAAGTATCTTAATATGATATATGTTATTAATTTTTCTTAGCTACTTATAAAATTTTTGAATTGACGTATGTTATTTGACGTACTCTCGAATATAAGAGTGGCTCCGCGCACCTGGAGGATGGTGCTGGAAGGAGACACTGAGGCTTTCTCTGCTCCGGGACAGTTTGTGAATATAGCTGTTGACGGTAAGTTTCTTCGACGTCCCATTTCCGTCTGCGATTATGAAGAAGGGAAGATGACTCTTCTTTATGATGTCGTCGGAGAGGGCACCCGCTGGCTTAGTCAGCGAGCGGGCGGAGACCGTCTTGATTTGCTCGTGGGATTGGGAAATGGTTTTGATACCGAGGTGTCTTGTGATGCTCCTGCGCTCTTGGGAGGAGGCATCGGTGTGGCGCCTTTGCTGAACCTTGCAAGATGTCTTGTGGCTGCCGGAAAGAGTCCGGTGGCAGTGTTGGGATTCAACAAGGGGGAAGATGTAGTTCTCGTTGAGGAGTTGTCGGCTCTCGGAGTGCCGGTATATGTCTCCACTGTCGATGGCAGTAGAGGCTCGAAGGGATTTGTCACTGACGCTCTGAGAGAAAATAACCTTAATCCGGATTATTTCTATGCCTGCGGTCCTCTGCCGATGTTGAAGGCTTTATGTGCGCTCCCTATTCCGGGACAACTTAGTCTTGACGAACGTATGGCCTGCGGTTTCGGAGTCTGCATGTGTTGCTCTCTGGAGACTGTCAACGGTCCGAAGAGAATCTGCAAGGAGGGTCCGGTGTTTAAAAAGGAGGAATTGATATGGAAATGAAAAAGCATGACACATCTGTCGTCCTCTCGGGCGTGAAGCTTGATAACCCTGTGATTCCCGCCAGTGGCTGTTTCGGTTTCGGATATGGGATGACGGAGTTCTACGATATTAATATTTTGGGTTCGTTCTCGTTCAAAGGCACAACCCGCGACCCGCGGTTTGGAAATCCGCTCCCGAGAGTGGCGGAGTGTGCGGCGGGTATGATTAACTCTGTGGGGCTTCAGAATCCGGGTATCGACAAGGTGATTTCAGAGGAATTACCAAAGATGCGGAAAGTGTACCACAAACCTGTCATCGCCAATATCTCGGGTTTCTCTATAGATGAGTATGTGGAATGCTGCGAAAAAATTGACGGCGAGGAGCAGGTGGCGATTATAGAGCTCAACGTAAGCTGTCCCAACGTTCATGGGGGCGGCATGAGTTTCGGCACATGTTGTGAGTCGGTGGCGGAGGTTGTGAAAGAGGTAAAGAAGGTTATCACTAAGCCTCTTTATGTCAAGCTTACTCCCAACGTCACTGATATCGTGTCGATTGCCCGCGCGGCGGTGGAGGCCGGTTCCGATGGTCTCTGTCTTATAAATACCATGCTCGGAATGAGAATCGACACGCGCACGCGTCGGCCGGTTATTGCAAATGTAATGGGAGGATTCTCAGGGCCTGCCGTGTTCCCCGTGGCTGTCAGAATGGTCTATCAGGTGAGCAAAGCCACAGGTGTCCCTGTGATGGGATGTGGTGGCGTGCAGTCTGCCTCCGATGTGATAGAGATGATGATGGCAGGGGCGACCGGTGTGCAGGTCGGCGCAGCCAATCTGCGCGATCCGTATGCCTGCAAGAATATTATCGAGGATCTCCCGGCTGAGATGGATAGACTTGGCATATCGTCTCTCTCCGAGATAATAGGTGCGTGCAAATAGCCATTTCCCGGTCTGGATTGGATTTTCATGATTTAAATTAATACTATTTCTTGGCAGTATGCTCAACACTGCTTAAGAAGTACATATAATTAGACGAATATGATTAACGCTAAAGACGTGATAATAGCCTGTGACTTCCCTTCGGCAGAAGCCACATTTGAGTTTCTTGACAAGTTCAAGGATGAGCAGCGCAAGCCCTTCCTCAAAATAGGAATGGAGTTGTATTATGCTGCCGGCAATGAGGTGGTACGCGAGATTAAACGTCGTGGCCATAAGATTTTCCTTGATCTCAAGCTCCACGATATTCCCAACACTGTGCGAAAGGCTATGAAGGTGCTCTCGGCTCTTGATGTGGATATGGTGAATGTCCATGCTTCGGGCACAGTGGCTATGATGCGTGCCGCTCTCGAGGGTCTTACTCGTGAAGATGGCAGCCGTCCTCTCCTGATTGCCGTCACTCAGCTCACTTCCACATCAGAGCAGACTATGCGTGAGGAGTTGCTCATCAACGCTTCGATCAATGACACTATCGCACGGTATGCAGCCAATGCCAAGGAGGCCGGCCTGGACGGAGTGGTTTGTTCTCCGCTTGAAGCATCTTTGGTCAAGGAGGCTTGTGGCAATGATTTTATGACGGTTACTCCCGGCATACGCTTTGCCGATGCCAAGGCTGATGACCAGGTGCGTATCACTACGCCGGCCAAGGCTCGTGAGATCGGTTCTGACTATATCGTAGTTGGTCGCCCCATCACTGCCGCTGACAACCCCGTGGCTGCCTATCGTCGTTGTGTAGAGGAATTTCTCGGTGAATAATTAAATTGATATTATTATGGATACAGCTAAGAATGTAGCTTCAGAGCTTCTCGATATTCAGGCGGTCTTCCTCCGTCCTGACGACCCCTTCACATGGGCCAGTGGTATAAAAAGCCCTATCTATTGCGACAACCGACTCATCCTCACAGCTCCCGCAGCCAGAAGAGTTGTGGAAAATGCAATCGCGGAGACTGTCAAGGAGAAATTTCCCGAGGCTCAGGTGCTGATGGGCACATCTACTGCCGGCATCGCTCATGCCGCTATCGCTGCTTATATTCTCGATATGCCCATGGGCTATGTCAGAGGAAGTGCCAAGGACCATGGCCGCAACAATAAGATTGAGGGCCGTCTGAACCCTGGCGATAAGGTGGTGGTCATTGAAGATCTTATCTCCACTGCCGGCTCTTGTATCGACGTTGTGGAGGCTCTTCGCGAAGCGGGTGCCGATGTGCTTGGTGTGGTCAGCATATTCACTTACGGTATGCAGAAAGGGCTCGATCGCCTCGCGGCTGCCGGCGTGACCAACTATTCTCTTTCTAATCTCGACACGCTTGTGGATGTCGCAGTGGAGAAAAAATATATCGCTCCCGAGGATAAGGATCGCCTGTTGAAGTTCAGGAATAATCCTTCCGACGAAAGCTGGATGAATAAGTAAAACCCTCTATCTTTTCAAGACCTCTATGAAACATCTTATAGATCCGACTGACCTCACAAGGGAGGAAACGGAAGAGATAATAGATCTTGCTCTCGATATTATTGAGAATCGCGAGATGTATGCGGAGTCGTGTAAAGGTAAGAAGCTCGCTACTCTTTTTTACGAACCGAGTACTCGTACTCGTCTGAGCTTCACAGCGGCCATGATGGAACTTGGCGGCAATGTCCTTGGATTCTCCGACGCACAGTCTTCTTCCGTAAGCAAGGGGGAGACAGTGGCCGACACTACTAAGGTGATAGGTTGTTTTGCCGATATTATTGCGATGCGCCATTTTGAGGAGGGTGCAGCCCTCGTCTCTGCCATAAATTCCCGTGTGCCGGTCATAAACGCCGGCGACGGCTCGCACAGTCACCCCACTCAGACTCTCACCGACCTTCTTACCATCCGACGTGAGATCGGTCGTTTCGATAATATCACCGTCGGCTTTTGCGGAGACCTCCGTTACGGTCGTACTGTCCATTCTCTCATAAAGGCTCTCTCCAGATACGAGGGAGTGAAGGTGGTGTTGATTTCTCCCGAGGAATTGCGCCTGCCTGATTATATGAAACACGAGGTATGTGAACTCAACGGTATGGAGTATTCTGAGGTCTCTTCAATGGAGGAAGTGATGCCCGATCTTGATGTGTTGTATATGACCCGAGTGCAGAAGGAACGCTTCCATGACCTTGATGAATATGAAAGAGTGAAGGATAGCTTTATCCTTGATGCTGACAAGATGAAATTGGCTGCTCCTCACATGAGGGTGCTCCATCCGCTTCCTCGCGTCAATGAGATCACAGTAGAGGTAGATGCCGACCCGCGAGCTGCCTATTTCCGTCAGGTGGAAAACGGTAAGTTTGTGAGAATGGCTCTCATATATTCTCTCCTGAAATGGGCTGACCATAAGGATAAAGAGACAGTCCTTGTGCCGGAGGGTGTAATCACTGCAGGACATGTATGTGCCAACTCTCGTTGCATATCTAATATGGAGAATGTCACTCCTATGTTCAGAGAATCTTCCGATGGCTCCGGTATCCTCCGATGTGTATACTGTGAGTCTGCCGTTCGCTAAGAGCTCGCAGTTTAATATGCAGCTACTTAGCTAATTAACAGTATAGATGCTAACTTTGGAATGCGAAAGCACTTCAAGGTTAGCATCACTTATGAAATAGAGATGAGTATGATGTTTTGTCAGTGTCATACGAGAAAGTCAGTGTCCTGAGAAAAAGTTTATAAAGGTTCTTAAACCGTTTACCCTCTCGATTTGTCATATCAATAAATGGTGAATCCTATTTTACGATAGAAGTGTGTGTATGGACATGTCCAAAAGTAAGTGAAACTGATTTGCCACATAATCACAGTAGTAATATTTTATGCTATGAAACTGAATGAATCCCTCCTTGCCTGTCTATTGATTTTAGGCGTTTCATCAGCGTATGCTGACGATATTTACGATGACGATATATATTTCAATCCGAAGAAGCAACAGACCCCGACTTCGCAGAAAAAGAAGAAAACCGCCTATATAGCTGATTTCTCAAATATGGATGTCGATGAGTATAATCGTCGCGGCCAGTATTATTCTTCTCCTGTCGACACCATCGGATATGCCGCGGAGAATGGTGAAGACTTCGTCTATACCCAGCAGATTCAAAAATTCTATAATCCTACGATTGTAGTCGAGAATGCGGAGTTGCTTGCTGATATTCTTGACAATTCCTACGGAAACGTCGAGATTGTCTACGACTTCGGCGGTCTTCCTTCATTCGTGTCGCCCTATCCCTACGGCTGGCCTTATTATCCTCGTTATTATTACAGCAGCGTATGGCAGCCCGCATGGACGACGGGCTGGTATTCTCCCTATTATTGGGGCTGGGGCCCGTCATGGGGATATGGTCCTTCGTTCGCCTGGAGCTGGGGTCCCTCTTGGACTTGGGGGCCGTCATGGTCGTGGGGCTGGGGTCCGTCGTGGGGCTGGAGCTGGGGCGGTTGGAATCGTCCCTCTCCCGGATATGTGGCTCATCATTATCGTCCCGGCGGTAATCGTCCGTCGCGCCCCAACATGGGTTGGGCTGCCAACACTCGTCCGGGTGGTAATTATTCCGCTCCTCATCGTGGCTATGGGAGTCGTCCGGGTTACGGAGTGGCTGGGGTCGGAAATAACAATCCGGGCTATCGCCCTTCGGGCACTCCTGCTAATCGCAATACGGGAAATTATCACCGCAATTCCTCGACAGGACGTAATTCCGGTTCATATTCCATGCCTTCTGACAATCGCAAGACAGTAGGGTCCGGAAGTTATAATTTAAATTCCAACGGACATAGAGTCACGACCGACGCTACGCGTAAGACAACGACTGTGAATACCAATTCCACAACTCGACAATATAATAACTCTACATACAATCGTAACTCAAACGGTAGCGGTTCGCGACAGACCACTACGACAACCCGCTCCGGCAACGGCAATACCCACCGTTCTTCCGGTAATTCCCGCTCTTCCGTAGGAAGTTCTTCCCGCAATTCCGGCGGCTCCGGATCCATGCGTTCATCCGGCGGCTCCCGCTCGGGAGGTGGCTCAAGAGGCGGCGGTGGTCGTCATCGTTGATTAGTGCTTTCTCCACACACGCTTCCATGAAGAGAGCGTGTGTGGAACTTTTTTATCAATTGGATTGTCTTTTATAAAAGGATTATCTGTTTTTAAATTGCAAACTATGAGAAATTCTATACTTCTTGCTTTGTTTGGCCTCTGTCCCTTTGCAGGAGTTGGCCAGACTGCTACTGATGTCATTCCTCTCACTCAGTCGGATCTTAAGGGAACTGCCCGTTTCATGTCAATGGGTGGCGCGTTCGGTGCGCTGGGCGGCGACCTTTCTACGCTTTCACAGAATCCTGCCGGTATCGGCGTCTACCGAAGTTCTGAACTCGGCTTCACTCTCGATCTTGATTGTCAGCGCTCTTCCGCCACTTCCCAAGGCTTT
>JAAVFY010000043.1 GCA_014800515.1 Bacteroidales bacterium | reverse complement strand
CCCTGGCTCTAACTCTTGCCCTCACCGAAAAGCCCGGCTATCATCTCCGCCCGGTTCCGGTTGCGCCAACGCTCCAACCATAAGGCTTGACAGTAAAGCCGCGCCCATTCCTCCTCTGTCTCAATCCTATCACTGTCGACGTGAAGGTTCGCACGGATCAAGGCGCACCCCTTGGCGAAGCCGTCCTCATCGTCCGGCTCCGCCAGAGTGTGCGCCTCTACAAGTTTTTTATCAGCCCGCTGAATCCGTTCAGGACAGCCCCAAGCTGCTTCTGAACCGCCATGAAGAGCAGCGCGTCCTTGCGAAGCTCCTCGCTACCACTCAGCCCCATTCGATATGCGAGGTATCAAGCGGAAGCTCCACCTCCTGACCCTTGTCCCCCTCCTTCCATTTGCGCGCGTTAGCCGATATATGGCAATTCCTGATCTTGTCAGTCACCACTATACCAGCCCACGAGACCAACATACCGTTCACCATAGACACCCCGTTATTTATCACTGTTGCCATAGCTTTCCATTTTTTTGTTAGATTATACGGATTTCATGATAGCGAAGGTGCTAAAAATATCAAAAAGAAAAAAGATCAAGGTGTGACGGAGTTATAATGTATATTTGATCTCCCGAAATAATTCTGTGTGGGAAATAAAAACGGGAATTTATAAAAACAAATCCGAAGTCGTATATTTTATAAGAAAAAGGAATGATAGTAATAACCCTCAGGCTCTCTCGTCCCATTGTCGGTTATCATTCACACCTTTTTGATGGCGAAGGGCTATCTATTGGTGTACTATTGCACTGCAAAATTAAGAAGATTATTCTAATCCATACTGCTGGAACGGAAACGCTTGAGAACGGAGTGAGATTTTCCTCTGTTGTGCCTTACGCTTCAATCCACAATGAGGTTTGACAGGCTACAACAAAATGGGAAGAGCTCTCTTCTGAACCATAAAGAAAGTATTCCTACCTGACAATCTGACGAAAAAAAAGAGTGGCTAGTTAACGGACAAGTGTCAGTAAAAGGGTACTGGAAGTAGTGCTAGAAATGGTGCACACCTAACAGTTACATAAAATGTCTCTATAAATGTACCAGTTAATCTTTCTTCTATGTAAACTACAGACGTTGGTTTTATATTGAGAGATTCTAATAATTGAGAGATTCTAATATTTGTAAATCGCAATTTCAATCACGCAGGCTCTATCGAGTCAATCATCTCCTCCATTGCCAACGTTCTCTCCGCAAACTCTCCGGCCCACACTTCTGTTGAGAAAAAAACATCCGTAAAGGGGAAAATGGCATACAGGGGATATCGCCTCCGGTCAGCCATTTGACCGTATGCTTTCGTGCCATAAATCTTCCCGAACTATTCTCAGGGGTCTACCCCATTGCAACCAGCTCTCCATGAACATCGTCTGCCAATCAGCTGTTTTCCTCTTAGAAACCTTCCCCACAGAGGGGATTTAATCTTAAGCTTATTTGTAATCAGATACTATGAAAGAAGGTAATAAGACACAGAATGTGGCGGAACAGATAGTTGATCAACTTGCAGAAGCCGGNGTGAAGCATCTCTATGCTATCACAGGCGACAGTCTTAATGCACTGACCGATGCTATCACAAAGGATGGAAGAATAAAGTTCATTCATGTCCGCAACGAAGAAGCTGCAGCTTTTGCAGCAAGCGCGGAGGCGCAACTCACAGGTAAATTGGCAGCCTGCGCAGGAAGCAGCGGTCCGGGTCATATACATCTTATTAACGGGTTGTATGATGCACAGCGTTCCAATGCGCCTGTAGTGGCGATAGCGTCGACATGTGCATCCGCAATGTTTGGGACAGGCTATTTCCAGGAAACCAATCCTACGCTTTTATTCTCAAATTGCACGGTCTATAACGAGATGGCCGTGACGCCACAGCAAGTGCCCGGTATGCTTCATGGAGCCATGCAGACGGCTATATCCCGCGGCGGTGTAGGCGTAGTAGGTCTGCCGGCTGACACCATTACGCAGCCGGCTGTGACAACAGGAGCATCCGTCCTTCCTTCATATACAGAACGTCTGCCCGAACCTTCTTCAGATGAAATAGACAATGCGGCCCGGATGATAAATGAAGCAAAGACAGTGGCTATTTATGTCGGCGCGGGTGCATCGGATGCATCATCACTTGTCAAGGAACTTGCAGGAAGGCTCAATGCACCTGTAGTCACATCCTACAAGTCACAGATGGAGATGACACGAGATATGCCAAATTACGTCGGTCATATCGGTTATTTAGGAATGTGGTCGGCAACGGATGCTATTGCGCAGGCCGATCTCGTACTGATCTTAGGAACAAATTTCCCCTATCCAGGCTTCTTTCCGGCCGACAGAAGAAGCATACAGGTGGATATAAGGGCCGAACGACTTGGCAAAAGAGCCAATCTAAAGTTGGGAGTAAGATCGGATGTAGGACTCTTCCTTTCCATGCTCCTTCCCAAGATCGCGGATAAGACCGACAGATCATTTCTGGATACATCTCTCAGTGCATGGGAGAAGATTCAGAAAAAACTACAGATTCCTGTAAATAATCCCGGCAAGACCAACTGTATCCGTCCGGAATATATGCTGCATCTTTTGGATAAACTGGCCAAAGAAGACTGTATAGTGACCGTCGATACAGGTATGAACAACGTTTGGACGAGCCACTATCTCACACCCTCCGCAGACAGAAAGATGATAGGATCATTCACCCACGGCTCCATGGCCAATGCCCTACCAATGGCAATAGGAGCAGCAGTGTCACATCCCGGACGCCAGGTAATCTCCATTTCAGGAGATGGCGGTCTGGCTATGCTCATGGGAGAATTATTGACGANTGTGCAATACCGGCTTCCTGTAAAGATTCTTGTGGCCGACAACAGATCGCTTGGTTTTGTGAAATGGGAAATGGAGCTTGCAGGCTATAACCCGAGTGAGGTGAATCTGACAAATCCTGATTTCTCCGNCATGGCAAAAGCTATCGGAATACAAGCANAAACTGTGGCCGAACCGGGCGAACTGGAATCAGCAATGNGTCGCTGGCTTTCGGCAGAAGGGCCCGCGCTCCTGGCAGTGACAACAGATACAGACGCCGCTTCATTCGCATTCAGCGAGGCACTGATGGAGAAAGGAGAGCCGGGAAATCCCGTATCCAACTTCATGGTGCCCGGTGTGTGAAATCATTTAAGCATCTTNAAACGCATAATCATCAGAGATCATCATAACAATAATCCACNACTCAGAGGGGTCGACTCCTGCAAATGGAATCGGCCCTAATTTTTTAACGTTCCCGAGGGTTTCAACCGGACAGCAACAGGTATATCCAACCCATCCCACAAAATATTATGCAGACGCAATAACGTTTTGTCGGATGAGTGGTATGCAGGGTCACTATCCGCGACTGTTCAATCGCGACGTATGAAGAAGTAAGTAGCTAAGAAAAATTAAACGATATAATAACTCAGTAGCTTTGAAAGTATCTTAATATGATATATGCGGCTAATTTTGGTCATCTTGACTTTGTCTCTCAGTCGCTTAGCTCGCTAAGCTCCTTCGCTCCGCGGCCAACCTGACTCAAAATTATCGCGCATCTATCATATTATTAATTTTTCTTAGCTACTTATCAAATCAGCGAAGACGAAGGAAGGCATAACCGAAACGTTCGGCCGCCTCACGCTCCAACTCCTCCCTGAACTCCGGCGCAGCGATTGAAATCATCAATTTAGCGCGTTCCGCGAGGTTTTTGCCACGCAGATTAACCGCACCATATTCAGTCACCACAAAGTTGGTCTGAAAACGCGTAGTTACGACTCCGGCACCTTCAGTCAGTACGGGTTTAATCTTGTTCAGACCCTTATTTGTAGTGGCGAGCATTGCAAGGAACGAGAGTCCACCTTCGCTTTGCGAAGCACCATAAATGAAATCATGCTGTCCGCCCACGCTTGAGAAAATCTTCTTACCGATAGAATCAGCGCATACCTGACCTGTAAGATCAATCTCAAGACATGAGTTTATAGACATAACTTTAGGATTCTGGGCTATAACGAACGGATTATTTGTCCACGCCACGTCCTTAAATATGATGTCCTTATTGTAATTCATGAAATCATAGAGACGGCGAGAACCGAGGGCCAGAGAAGCTACTGACTTGCCCGGCATCACTTTCTTCTCAGAGTTATCAATGACGCCCTTCTCGAGGAGCGGCAACACACCATCGGTCATGGCCTCGGTATGCAGTCCGAGATGCTTATGATTCTCCAGCGCACGGATCACGGCATTCGGGATGCCTCCCACGCCAATCTGAAGGGTAGCGCCGTCAGGGATATGTTCGGCAATGGCATTGCCAATGGCAATCTCCTTCTCAGTAGGTTCGGTGGTAGGCACCTCGACAAGCGGTTCGTCTACCAAAACAGCGGCAGCAAGCTGAGACACATGAATCACCGGGTCTCCGTAAGAGAAAGGCATCTGAGGATTGATCTGCGCTATTACCCTTGATGCGCACTCCACTGCAGAAGTGGCCACATCGGCCGACACACCGAAGCTGACGAATCCCTCCTCATTAGGCATCGAGCAGTTGATGAGAGCCACATCCACACGCCATGTGCCGTCACGGAAAAGAGCCGGTACCTCCCCGAGAAAACGAGGAGTCATGGAGCCATAGCCCTCGGCAATCCACTGACGCACATTATTGCTCACGAAGAAAGAATCGACAAGGAAAGAATCCTTGTACTCCGGTTTGCAATAGGGAGCCGGGCCTTTAGCCACACAGAATCCGGAATAAAGAGTGACATTGCGGAGTTCGGATCCTCTGTCGGCCATAGCCTTTACAAGCACTTCAGGCACAGAAGTAGAACCCTGAATATACACATGATCTCCGCTCTCTATGAGACGGACAGCCTCTTCGGCTGAAACATAATTTACGCTCATTACTGATGATCTTTATGAAAAGCACGGAGACGCTCCTCAAGAGTATCGAAATCTTTATCGTCAGAAATCATCGATACGCAGACACGAATACCATTCTGCTCACTTCCGGTGGAAGGAAGCGAGATTGAGCTGACTCCGTATCTCATCAATTCCGTCTGAAGTTCGCCGCTGGTCATGTCGCCATAACCGGCAGTGAAGAAGAAGCCATTGGAGATAGGCTGGTCGCCATCTATGGCATAGACCACATTGAATCCGTTGTCGTTGAAAATCTTCATGACGCGTTCACCGCGACGGCCATACTCACGGCAGGATTCAACAAAATTGACAGTGCCTTCCACAGCTCCCTTCATCATAGCCGCGAGAGCATACTGCGCAGAGTGAGATGTGCCGGAAGACGCAGCATACAGCACACCGAACACATAGGCGCGGCCGAATCCCGGAATATTGAAGAAATCCTTCAGGCCCTCAAACTGACGGTTGAAGAGAGCATTGCTGATACCCACAAGTGCAATTCTCTGCCCCGCGTAAGAGAAGATTTTAGATGCAGAGAGGAACAGCACATACTCATCAGTGTACTTTGCCACAGTAGGCACGAACGGGGGCTCACCCGGACGACTGAAATCCTTACGGAAGTCCATGCCCAGATAAGCGAGATCCTCCAGCACAACCACATCATGCTTCTTGGAGACACGTCCAATGATCTCAAGTTCCTCCTCTGTCAGATTGGTCCAGGCAGGATTATTGGGATTCGAATAAAGGATGCCGGTAACATCGTCGGCCGCCATCATCTCCTCAAGTTTAGCCTCCAGCTTCTTTCCTCTATATTCATAGATATCGAAAGACACTTCTTTAAGGCCTACAAGCTTAGCCTGGCTACGCTGTGCCGGGAATCCCGGATTGATGAAGAGCATCTTATCCTTCTTCGGATCGCGCTCCTTCAGAAGCATCATGATTGTGCAAGAGCCCTGCATCGAGCCAACTGTAGGAATCAGGCCCTCGGGATTGATATCCACATCAAGGAAAGCTTTCACGAAGCGGGAACCATTCTCCTTAAGGGCAGGAATACCCGCGATATCCGGATACTCATTGGCCACACCGGAACGCAGAGCCTGACACTCAGCCTCAACACCCACAATCTCGGCAGGGAGACCCGGATTTCCGATCTCAAGATGAATAAACTTATCGGAAGCCTTATCCTCCACCAAAGCTGCAAGGGAACAGATCTGACGGATCGTGGCCTTGGTCATATCGGTAATACCCGATGAGGCCATAGCCTCATCGAGCATATTCTTGTTAATGGGAAACATACGTAGGGGAAACAGAATTATGATTAACCTTTTCTCTCTGCGAGAAGCTTCTCAGTATATTCACGTCCGGCGCGATAAGCCTTTATATTGCTTTCAACAATAGCCGCGCCCTTGGCTCCGAACACAGTCTTGATACCGTCTTCAATCTTGGAAGACTCCATTTCGATAAACGGAGCAGCGGCACCGAGGAGCACCATATTGGAAGAGCGGGGAGAAGCCACTTCCTTCGCCATTTCATCCATATTGAAAGCCACGACATTACCCTGTGCCTCAAGTTCACCCATAACTGACTCCATATCGGGATAATTGTCGATATTGACAAAAGGAGCGGTATTGGTGACGATCCATCCCTTGGGGGAGAGATAAGGGATATAGCGGAGAGCCTCCATCGGTTCGAGCGACACCACGAGGTCGGCGCCCCCGAGAGGGATAAGGTCAGACGCTATCGGTTCGGAAGAGATACGCAGATTCGACTGCACATCACCGCCACGCTGCGACATACCGTGCACCTCGGCCTGCTTCAGATAGAGATTCTCGCGCAAAGCAGCCGCGCCAAGGATAGTGGCAATAGAAAGGATACCCTGGCCACCAACGCCGGCCAGTACTATATCAATTTTCATGTTTTCTTGATTGTGAATGTATTATCATTAAGGTATGAAAGAGTCGGCGTCTCACTTCTTATTTTTAGCCGAGGCATGACGACGTGCGGTCTGGATACACTCGCGGCGAGCCACCACTACAGAAAGGCCCTTATGGTCAAGCTCCTCAGTGAAGAGAGCAACAAGGTCGTCATGATTCTTGGGGAGAGCATCGATAGTACGCACGTGCTCGGGAGCTGCACCGAGACCTATGCAGATATCCTCGATCTTGCCGGTGCCCTGCGAATCCTGGCCTCCGGTCATACCCGTCGTAAGATTGTCGGAAATAATCACAAGAATGGGAGAATCCTCATTGATGGCATCAAGGAGACCCGTCATACCGGAGTGAGTGAAAGTGCTGTCACCGATAATAGCCACAGCCGGATGCTGACCTGCGTCGGCGGCTCCCTTAGCCATAGTGATAGAAGCACCCATATCAACCACAGTGTCGATAGCATTGAAGGGAGAAAGGAAACCGAGAGTGTAGCAACCTATATCGCCGAACACTTTGGGATTCTCGAATTTGGCGAGAGCATCGTTAAGAGCCCCGTAGACATCGCGGTGGCCACAGCCCTGGCAGAGAGCCGGCGGACGGGGCTGCACGATCTGTGACTCACCCTTCACAGTCTGAGGCATGAGAGCCTCATGATCACCCTTCACCTTAACAATAGCGGCACGCACATTGTCGGGAGTGAGCTCGCCGGTGCGGACCACCTCACCTGAAAGTTTGCCATATACACGGCCATGACGGTCAAGCAGACCACGGAGCTGACGCTCTACAAGCGGCTGACCTTCCTCAATGACCATAACCTCGTCACACTCATCGAAGAGACGGGAAATCATCTTGGTAGGCAGCGGATATTGAGAAATCTTCACCACCGGGAAGGGACAACCCTTCGGGAAAATTTCAGCGAGATAATTGGCAGCGAGGCCGGTCACTACAATACCCAGCGAATGATCAGGAGCGTCAGTATAAGAATTGAAGGGAGACTTTTCAGCCTCATCGCGCAGCTTCTCATAATCCTCGATCAGAACGGGATATCTCTTCTTTGAGATGCCCGGCATGAGCACCCACTGACGGGGAGAAGCCGGATAATGAAGTTCATTCTGGGGCTCGGCCTGCTCATCAACCTCCACAACAGCACGGGAGTGAGAAAGACGGGTGACGAGACGCACCATCACAGGTATTGCATACTTCTCAGAAAGCTCTAAGCCATAACGAGCCATATCGTAAGCCTCCTGTTGATTCGACGGTTCGAGAGCCGGTATAAAAGCGAAATCGGCATAGAAGCGAGAATCCTGCTCGTTCTGAGAAGAGTGCATTGAGGGATCATCGGCAGCGATGACAAGCAGACCGCCATTGGCACCGGTCATACCGGAATTCACGAAACAGTCGGCTGCCACGTTCATACCCACATGTTTCATTGAAACGATGGCACGTTTTCCGCAGAAAGACATACCGAGGGCTTCTTCCACAGCGGTTTTTTCGTTGGAAGACCAGTGAGAATGTATTCCGCGCTCAGCCGTGAGAGGGTTGGCCTGTACGAACTCGAGAATCTCAGTACTGGGTGTGCCGGGATAGGCATAGGCGCCAGAGAGACCGGCATTCAAGGCACCGAGAGCAAGAGCCTCGTCGCCAAGAAGTAAGCGTTTTGTCTTCATGATGTCATATCAGATTTAAATCCCCGGGAAAGGAGAGAAACCGGGGTCTGGTTGTATTTACAGTGCAAATGTAAGTAATAAAAACCACACCACAAAAATTAAAGTGCATAATAGTGACACAAGCGGGAAATATATCGCGAGGCAGAATAAAAGAACCCGAAAAATTAGGGTAGTTGAAAAAATTATATTAACTTAGCACGAATTTACAGACCTAAACACCACTGACAAGGTATCACAAATAAACCTTCAGAACAAAAGGCTGTCATTAAAGTAAACAAAAACAAACTAAAATAACACATCATGATTAAGAAAATGTTCTTAGCCTGCGCATTTGCTCTTTCCGCACTTGGCGCATCGGCAGCTCTCCCCTCCGTAGTGCTCAACGACATCAACGGCAACACAGTCAACACAGCCGAACTCAGCAACGACGGCAAGCCGATGGTGATAAGTTTCTTCGCCACATGGTGCAAACCCTGCCAGCGCGAGCTCAAAGCCATCCACGAGGTATACGAGGACTGGCAGGAAGAGACCGGCGTTAAAGTGATCGCGGTCAGCATCGACGAGGCACAGAACGCCCAGAAGGTAAAGCCCCTGGTAGAGGGCAAAGGTTGGGACTATGAGGTTCTTCTCGACACCAACAGCGAGTTCAAGCGTCAGCTTGGTGTGAACGACATCCCCCACGTATTCGTAGTAGACGGAGAGGGCAATATCGTCTGGAACCATCAGGGCTATGTAGACGGCGGCGAGGAAGACATTCTCGAGGCCGTAAAGAAGGCGATGAAATAATCCGGAGGTATCCACGACGAAGGATTGCCCGACAGACTCCTCGATTTCCAAACATACAAGAACACGATAGCCCGCCGACGATAAGCCGGCGGGTGTATCGGTAAGACCAACATCATAGAAAATACCATGCAGGGAAACATCTTCAAAGCGGCGTTACTGCCGCTCTGCACCGTGGCATTGCTCAGCCCCGCTGTGGCCAAGGCCGACGACATGTTGACCGCCGACACCCTTACCCTTGAACCGCGCACATATATGGGTAAGACAGTCATGGCGAACGAACCCGCCATCCGCATCGAGAAACCGAGCTGGTGGAGCCAGGTGAGAGCCACCGGAAGTATTCAGACAGAGTTCCTTATCCCGCAGGAGGATGCCAAGATCGGCACAGGATCCTACGAGAAGGATGTGCTCAACAACACATATTTCGATTTCACAGTCAATGCCCCCTACATCTCAGTAGGAGCACGCTTTGAATGGGCGAAGTGGCCTCTTCCCGGCTACACGGATCCCGGCTTTGACGGCTGGGGTGTTCCTTATATATGGGCCACCGGCCGCTATAAATGGCTTCAGGTGACTGCCGGCGACTTTTATGAGCAATTCGGATCAGGCCTTATCCTGCGTCTGTATCAGGAACGCAGCCTCGGCATTGACAATGCTATACGAGGAGGACGCATCAAGCTCAATCCCACCCGCGGACTCAACATCACCATGCTTGGAGGCAAGCAGCGCCGTTATTGGGAGCATAACGCCTCCTGGCTTTGGGGTGCGGATGCAGAGTGGAGCATCAACGAAAGCGTAAAAGGATTCGGGAAGGACTATGGATTGACAGTAGGCGCCAGCTATGTGGGGCGCCACATGAAAGACGAGGTGATTATGGTGCCCCCCGCCCTGGATTCCCGTCTTAACGTGCCCCGCAACGTGGCAGCCTTTGACGGACGTGTAAAAGTGCGTCTGCATGATTTCAATATCCTTGCTGAATTTGCCACAAAGAATAACGACCCCACGAGCGACAACAACTACACATATCGCCGCGGATCTGCCGTTCTGCTTTCTGCGAGCTACGCTGCCAAAGGTTTCTCCGCTTTCCTGCAGGCAAAACGGTCCGACAATATGGCATTCCGATCGCTACGCACTGTGCCCGGCACCGGTATAAGCTCGTTTGTCAACCATCTTCCCGCCTTCACCATGACCCAGACATACGCGCTGGCAGCCATGTATCCCTACGCCACACAGAACGATGGTGAATGGGCATTCCAGGGAGAAGTGCGTTACCTATTTAAGAAAGGCACACCGTTAGGTGGTAAATACGGCACCAATATACGTCTGTCAGGATCATATATATCCGCTCTTGACCGCGATGTTCCGCCCGGCATGGATCCATTGAAACCCGAAGTCGGTACTGATAACTACGGCACACCGTTCTGGAAAATAGGATCGCTCAACTACGCAGACTTCAACTTCGAGATCAATAAGAAATTCAGCCGTAAGCTTCAGTTTACGCTCTTCTACCTCTTCCAGAAATACAATCAGCAGGTAGTAGAAGGTCACGGAGGAATGGTGACGGCCAACACGATTATCCTTGAAGGACAATGGAAAATGGCCAAGAAGACACAGCTCCGCTGGGAACTTCAGTATCTCCAGACCAAGCAGGACAAGGGCGACTGGCTTTCCGCTCTCGTAGAGGTGAGCTTCGCTCCCCATTGGATGATCACCGTCACCGACACATACAATGCAGGAGAGACCAATATCAACTACTATAACGCCATGGTGACCTACAATCTCAAGGCCAACCGCTTCACCTTTGGCTACGGACGCACACGTGCCGGCTATGACTGCTCGGGAGGTGTATGCCGCTGGGTGCCTGCCACCAAGGGATTCTCACTTACCTATAATTATACATTCTAAAGAATCATGGATATGAGAATTATCAATAAGATACTCGCCGGCGGCCTTATCGCCGCCGCCGGTGTGGGACTCTCCTCATGCGATGACATCTCCGAACAGGATCGCTTTATCCCTGTGGAACGGCCGACAGTGGAACGCGTCGTGCTTGCCATGGACTTTACAGGCATGCGCTGTGTCAACTGTCCCAATGCCGCCACTACGCTTCATCAATCCATGGAGAAATATCCCGGCTCGGTCATCGTGGTTGGTATCCACGCTCAGGCAGCCTCCGATTTCACCCTTCCTATCGGTCCGCTCGATCTGCGAGCCCCGGTGTCGGACGTCTACTACAACTACTTCAAGCCGGCAGCCCTCCCCTCCGCCTCCATCAACGGCGGCACAGTGCTCTCCGGCACAGAGCTGAGCATCTGGACCACAACCATCGACAACGAAATTTCCAAGCCCGCGCCCGCCGATGTGGCCCTCACCTCCAACTATAATGCCGAGACACGCGAGCTGACTGTGGACTACACGGTGACCTTCAATCAGCTTTATAGCCCCGAGACCAGTATCCTTCTATGGATCACAGAAAGCGACATTATCGGTCCGCAGATGACAACCAGCGGAATCACCCTGCAATACGAGCATAACCATGTGCTTCGCGCGTCGCTCAACGGAGATTGGGGAGAAAGCCTCGGAAGCGGCTTCGTGACGGAGCAGACGCTGACCGGCACCGCCAGCATCACACTTGATGAAAACTGGGTTGCTGAAAATTGCGAGGTTGTAGGCTTCATATTCAACACCGGCGACCGCGCCGTGCAACAGGCAGCTTCCGTAGAGGTGGTGGAATAAAAACCTGACAAAATCATCTAAATAACCTATATATCACAGAAATGAAAAAATGTCTTCTGACCCTCACGCTGCTCATTGTAGCCATAGCCGCTATGGCCGCGGACGCAGTGAAATGGGACATTAAACTGACAGGCGACAACACTGACCATCCGGCAGTGGAGATCACCGCAACAGTTTCTCCCGGTTATCATCTATATGCGATGAACAATCCGGCAGGCGGCTCCAATCCGCTTGAGATATTCTTTGACGTGAAAGGGTGTAAGCTTGACGGCAAACCCGTGCCTTCGAAAGCCTACACCAAAGAGTATGATGACGTGTTTGAGGTGGACCAGTATTTTTATACCGGCACCGTAAAATTCGTACAGAAACTTAAACCTACCGCCAAGAGCTTCAACGTAGATGTGGAGCTTAAGGGTCAGGCTTGCGATGACAAAGGATGTGTACCCTTGTTTGCAGCCAAGAAATTCACAGGTACATCACCCGTGGCCACAGAAGAGGCAGAGGAGCCGGCAGCTGAAAAAGATGGAGGCGAGATATTGGCCGAGATGACCGATTCACTCCAGATCGCGGACGGCGCACTGATGCCCGGGGCGATGAGTACCGGCGTTTCCGATCCGAATTGGTGGAATAATGTAGAAGCGGAACTCGATGTATTTGAAGAGAATCCTTCTCAGCAGGAACGTTCGATACTCTACATCTTTATAGCAGGCTTCATCGGCGGTCTGATTGCGCTTGTCACTCCCTGCGTATGGCCTATGATACCTATGACAGTAAGTTTCTTTCTCAAGCAGAACAAGAGCCGCAGCAAGAGTGTGGCTACGGCAGCTGTCTATGGAGCTTCAATCATCGTCATCTATGTGGTGCTTGGTCTGGCCGTGACGGCACTGTTCGGAGCCTCAGCTCTCAATGAACTTGCCACGAGTGCACTCTTCAACATCATCTTCTTCCTGCTGCTTGTGCTTTTCGCAGTCAGCTTCCTCGGCGGCTTCGAGCTTACTCTTCCCTCCTCCTGGACGAATAAGATGGACTCCAAGGTAGATGCCACTACCGGCTATCTCAGCATTTTCTTCATGGCCTTTACCCTTGTTCTTGTCTCCTTCTCATGTACGGGTCCGATTATCGGAACTCTGCTTGTGGAGGCGGCAGCCACAAGCAACTTCATTTCTCCCGCCATCGGAATGTTCGGATTCTCACTTGCGTTGGCCCTTCCCTTCACGCTATTCGCAATGTTCCCGACCATGCTTAAGTCGATGCCGAAGAGCGGTGGCTGGATGAACACAGTGAAAGTGGTGCTTGGCTTCCTTGAGCTCGCACTGGCCCTTAAATTCCTCTCCGTCGCAGACCTTGCCTACGGTTGGAGAATACTCGACCGCGAGGTATTCGTAAGCCTCTGGATTGTGATTTTCGCACTTCTCGGTATGTATCTGCTCGGCAAGATCACCTTCCCGCATGACGACAAGGTGGAGAAGACCAGCGTGACACGCTTTATGCTCGGCTGTATCTCCCTCGCCTTCGCAGTGTATATGATTCCCGGTCTTTGGGGTGCACCGCTCAAGAGCATCAGTGCTTTCGCTCCTCCGACATATACACAGGACTTCTCACTCTTTGAGGGAGACGTACACGCACAGGTAGACGATTTCGAGGAAGGCATGCGTATGGCCAAACAGCTCAACAAACCCGTCCTCATCGACTTCTCCGGCTACGGATGTGTCAACTGCCGCAAGATGGAGGCAGCCGTGTGGACAGATCCCGAGGTGAAGTCCACGATTGACAATGATTATATCCTTGTCACCCTTATGGTAGATGAAAAGAAGGCACTTCCCGAACCCATTAAGGTGAAGGAAAGCGACGGCACCGAGCGCACACTGCGCACATACGGTGATAAGTGGAGCTTCCTCCAGAGATCCAAATTCGGAGCCAATGCCCAGCCCTTCCACGTGATTGTAGACAACAACGGACATCCCCTCGCTCCGGCCTTCGTATATAAAGAGGATGTGCCCGGCTACAAGAACTTCCTCAAGCAGGGTAAGGACAACTACGAGAAAGCCCCCAAGTGAACCTTAGCAGAATGAAAGATTCCAACTGAATCAATCGTACACCTTAACAGAGACTCCGTCGCGATATAACATCCGCACGGAGTCTTCGTTATATATACGGATATGAAAGCGACACCGAGTTTTTTACGATCTACAACATATATGCTTACCCTCCTTACTCTTTCCACAGCCATCGCATGGGAAGGAATGAAGGCGAGTCCGCTTCATGCTGCCGAGACAGAAATAAAACGGGGAACGGAAGAATACATCGCCCTTGCCGACAGTGCTGACAACTACATCCGGAATGAAGATTGGAAACATGCGGAAGAGACAATTCTGACCGCACTCAGAAGAGAGCCCGGCAATCCCGGCAACGCAATGTTGCTCAGTAATCTGGGAGTGGTGAGGACCAACCTCAAAGACTATCGCGGGGCCCATGAAGCCCTGGACATAGCCAAAACTATGGCACCCAAATCAAAGTCAGTGCGTATAAACATAGTCAGACTCCTGCTGGCTACAGGAGAGGAGAAAGAAAGTATCGATGAACTAAACGAGATCCTCCTTCTTGATTCACTTCAGGAATGGAGCCTCAAGACCCGGGGACTTCTTCTCATGTCGCAAAGAGAATATAGGAAAGGAATAAACGATATAGAACTTCACCAGCAGCATTACACCCCCGATTCTGACCTACTCGAAGCCGGAGGGGCAGCCTACGCCGCTATAGGCGACAACGCCAAGGCCATTGAATGGTATGACCGAGCCATATCGACCCGTCAGAGCGCGCAGGCATGGTTTTCAAGATCCCTTCTGAAGATTCAGGAAAATCGTCTCGGAGAAGCAGACGATGACGTGAGACGCGCAATAGCTATCTATCCCGATAACGGCGACCTATATCTATTGCGAGCCCTTCTCAAGAAAATGAATCATCTTCTGACAGAAAGTGAAGCCGACAGGCGGACCGCACTTAAAAAAGGTGCATCTCCGGCTCTGGCATCCCAGCTCCTTGACTGAGCCTTATATTAAGTAATTTGTCAACCTTCCGAGAAGAGACAGCCTTGTCATAGAGCCGGCTCACAAAAAGCATTAACGGAGAGAGAGGATCTTAATTTGCCTGATTCAAAATAAAATATTAACTTTGCAAAGCGGAATATACTGCAAAAAGCGCAGAACATTCATTGCCAAAAGCAAAATAAATGGAAGAACTTTCACTTCATATTGAATACCTTCTACTCCGGCACGATTGTGTAATCGTGCCCGGACTTGGTGCGTTCATTGTCAGAAGACAAGGAGCGCGGATCGACCATTCTCAGGGGTTGGTATATCCGCCTACGAGAGAAGTTGCATTCAACCGTGAAGTAAAGACCGACGACGGGCTTCTTGCTCACTCCCTGGCACGAAGAAATATGCTTCCTTACGAGGAAGGTCGAGAAATGATGCACCGTGCAGTTGCCGAAATCAAGGAGCATCTCCTTCTGGAAGGGGAAGTGACCTTAGGCCACGTGGGGACACTCGTTGTGGGAGAAGAAAGCCGGATTCAATTCCACCCCTATCGTCGCAGCCAAAGCGAAGCATTCGCCTCCGGTTATACTGCGGCATCCTTAAAAGTTGCTGCAAAAGAGAAAGAGGAAAAGAGAGAACAACATGAAGAAGACACAGCCATTGTCAATAATGAAGACTTAAAGGCTGATACAGGGAGTGACAGAATAGAAAACGCTCCTATTATAGCGGCACCTCAGAAATCTGACGAGACTTCTGTCATTTCCCCTGTAACAACGACTTCCTCCCGTTATTATACTCTACGGATAAGAAAAACTTACGCACATATCGCTGCGTGTATGCTCCTTATAGTTATGGTGGGTATTTCTATCCTTCTACCCTCTTCTACACGTACTGATTCCACAAAAGCAATGGCTTCGGTGGTACCCATTGAAGCTATCAGCCGCACACTGAATAACGAGACGGAAAAGAAAGAGCAAGTTAAGGTCAGCGAAACAGAGAGTCAAACAGAAGCACAGGACATTGAATCCGAAGAACTCCCGACAACGATTGAGGAAAAACTACTCTCCTACTACTTGGTTGTAGCCACGTTCCGCACACAGGAAGAAGCGAATAACTACATCGCTTCCGCACCGTCAACTGAAAATCTATTCTGCATCTCAAGCAACAAACTCTACAGAGTAGCCAGAAAAGGAAGCGAAAATAAGGACGAACTCCAAGTAATGGTCAATGACAAGGAGTTTAAGAAAAAATTTCCCGGTGCATGGGTGTGGAAATCGCGTAAAAATTGAGCTACTTCACCACAAAAGAGCATTTGACGGATGCTTACCCAAAATAAAAATAAGAAAAAGCAAGAACGCCAAGGTCTAAAAACAGCCTTGGCGTTGTTGTTTACCCCGGATTACGCTAAAAATCAGGTAAAAAATCTTCATTTTTATAATACTTATTTTCAATGACTTACAAAATATTTTCAATTTTCTTCAAAAAAAGTTGCTGAAAAATTTGCACAGAATCAAAAATGGCAGTAACTTTGCAGTGCAAAAAGGGAAGAACGAGAGAGTTCAAAACAAAACCCTGACAAAAAAAATAATAAATGCGAAAATAGCTCAGTTGGTAGAGCACGACCTTGCCAAGGTCGGGGTCGCGGGTTCGAGTCCCGTTTTTCGCTCCAAAAAAAGAGAACAATGAAATATTGAGACAGAGTTGATAGAAGAGCAAAAAGAAATCAACAATATGCGAAAATAGCTCAGTTGGTAGAGCACGACCTTGCCAAGGTCGGGGTCGCGGGTTCGAGTCCCGTTTTTCGCTCCAGATATCAAATCTGTCTTAGTAAGTCCAGGTGGCGGAATTGGTAGACGCGCTACTTTGAGGGGGTAGTGGCCGGTAGGCTGTGTGAGTTCGAGTCTCATCTTGGACACTTGTTTTCTTAAAGACGAGTAGGAATCAATGATTCCTACTCGTCTTTATTATTATCCTATCCCCTATCCCTCTGTTCACCGATCAGCTACCCATCTATCCATCTATTACGAGGAAAGAATCTTCACACCTTCTTCCTTATTGGGAACGGAGACGGCGGCTCAGCATTGACGATTACAAGAATTCTCCTTGACCTGACCGAGCATGCCATAACCGAAACACCTCCTTCATCCGAGACAACATTACGTCTTCCATTAAGTAGCTGTTCAAATTCAAACGATATAATATAAGTCAAAAATAGGTAAGTAGCTAAGAAAAATTAAACGATATAATAACTCAGTAGCTTTGAAAGTATCTTAATATGATATATGCGGCTAATTTTGACTATCTTGACCTTGTCGCTTAGCTCGCTAAGCTCCTTCGCTCAGCGGCCAACCTGTCTCAAAATTATCGCGCATCTATCATATTATTAATTGGTCTTAGCTCCTTAAAGGGCTTTTGATAGGCACAATCACGGGGATATATATCCCTTGCAGAAGAATCTAAGGCTTATTTTAGGGATATTATTATTTTTTCGCAAAAAAATTTGGTAGGTTCAAAAATATGTTGTAATTTTGCATCGTCAAAAGGGGAAGCGACCCCGGCATGACACAAGTAAGTAAAATAGTCCAGGTGGCGGAATTGGTAGACGCGCTACTTTGAGGGGGTAGTGGCCGGTAGGCTGTGTGAGTTCGAGTCTCATCTTGGACACTTACAAATAAGAAATGACCGAAGTATTAATACTTCGGTCATTTCTTATTTGTAAGTGTTTATGCTTTTACTTTTTCAGGTGATTGTAAGTCTCGTGTGGTCTGAAAGGAATGCCCACTCTATCTTCAAGCTTATAGTATAGTTGCCGATGCATACTCACATAAATATTTCAGGACATCCCCAAAGACATAAAATAAGCCAACTTCTGCTTGCCAAGAAGTTGGGCTCAACTAATTCCAGAGTTAACGACAGAAATATTAAGTCGCTAAGAAAAATTAAACGATATAATAACTCAGTAGCTTTGAAAGTATCTTAATATGATATATGCGGCTAATTTTGACCATCTTGACCTTGTCGCTCAGTCGCTAAGCTCCTTCGCTCCGCAGCCAACCTGATTCAAAATTATCGCGCAGCTTTCATATTATTAATTGTTCTTAGCTACTTAGATTAATAATTGCGACGTCCGGAAGTTTTGGAGTGTCGCTCGTCTGAATCTATAAATCTGTGGAAGAGATTGTGTTGGGAAATGACAGTATCGTCATCGTCCACCTCCTTACGAAGAGTATCCGCATCAGACACGTCGAGATTACCACCGGCGATATGACGGATCCCTACCAGCAACATTACCATTGCGGCCAGCATGGCGAAAACAGCCACGATCTTAACGATTAATATAAACGCAGATGCTATCATGCCTTTATAACAATTACCTGACGGTTTTGCTCTCCCGTTAGAAAAAAAATTTTTTAAACCCGTTGTATGAACTTCATTCAGAGGTGGTACGTTTAGAGATTAAACACATTGAATAAAAAAGATATATTATCAGAAAACACACGTTATGAAAAGGAGTATAGTATTGCTTATGGCCGCCTTATCCATACCGGCCGTATGGGCACAGAATCTTGCAAAGAATGAGGCAAAGGCCCTTCAGGTTTTCATGAGTCAGCCATCTGCTGACGGACGTACCAACGGTCAGGTGCTGGGAGTTGGAGCCAATGTGGCATCCACACCGGGCATCAAGGTAGAAAACGGGCATGTTACAGAAATTGACTGGCGTAACAAGAATCTTGGCGGCACACTATCACTTAGTGGGTTCAGCGGACTGCAGAAAGTGGAGCTCACAGACAATAAGCTTCAAGCACTTGAAGTGAGCGACACCCCTATGCTTTATGAACTTAACGCCGGACGTAACCAGCTTGCAGAGGTGAGTATTGCGGGTTGCGGCCAGCTTCAGACGCTTCGTCTTAACAGAAATAGACTTGCAAACATAGATTTGAGCGGCACACCAATGCTGAAGAAGCTTAATGTGGCAGCCAACCATTTTGCAGCGCTTGACGTGACGGACGCCGTAAATCTTGAATACCTCAACTGCATGAGCAACCGGATGCAAGAGCTCGTGGTGAGCGGTTGTCAGAATCTGAAGACACTCTATGCGGGCTATAATGAGCTTAGCAATATCACACTTGCCGGTCTTGTCAATCTTGAGAATCTGAATGTGACGAGCAACAATCTCACCAATCTCTACCTTCAGGATCTACCCTCGCTTCAGACTGTGTTCTGCAGCGACAACCACATGAAAGGATTGTCAGTTAATAATTGTCAGGCAGTGAGTGATATTTATGCACCCTACAATAACCTGACATCATTCAGCACAAGTGGCACGCCGCGTCTGGCATTCGTCAATCTTGAATGGAACGATCTGGAGTATGTATCGTTGGCAAATAATAACTTCCTGCAAAGAGTAAACGTCAGCAACAATCAGCTTGTGACGCTTGACGTAAGCTTCGACCCGATGCTGACCTACCTTAATATCAGCAACAATCCTCTTCTCACAGACCTTCGCACCGAAGGGGACTCAATGCTACATCAGATCGTAGGCAACTGGAGCGACTTTGATTGAGCTTATCTCCCGTGATTAAAGCTGCTAAGAAAAAATTAAACGATAAATTAACTAAGTGGCTTTGAGAAATTTGATATATGCAGCTAATTTCGCCATCCTGACCCCATCCTTGACATAGAACTTATCTATTTTGTCTGACGTGGAGTCCTAAAAAAATAAACATTCGAGCACCAATATGAGAGGGTGTCAGTTCTTATGGCTGACATCCTCTTCTTACGCTACCAAACAGTTAAGTAGCTAAGAAAAATTAAACGATATAATAACTCAGTAGCTTTGAAAGTATCTTAATATGATATATGCGGCTAATTTTGGTCATCTTGACCTTGTCACTCAGTCGCTTAGCTCGCT
>JAAVFY010000042.1 GCA_014800515.1 Bacteroidales bacterium | reverse complement strand
GCTGATAGACTTCGTGCCAAAACAAGAACGTAAGCCTTCGCCACTTGATGTTTATCGGTATATGTTCAATGTTGAAATCGGCAACGATGAGCGTAAAGACTATATGCGTATCAGGATGAAGGACGGCAGTACCTATCAGAAACCAATTACCTTGCGTCAGGCAGCATGGTATAATGGCGTGAAATCAGACGATAAGGAAGATATTACCCTAACGATAGCCGCCACAATGTTTCCGGAAGAGATACTTATGGCATATCTCTCCCAACAATCAATCCATGACTTCAAGAGCAGAATACAGTCTGCCACTGCCGTCAAGAATAGGTATGGAAGACATGCACTGAGAATTATAATGAATGACGATATGCCAATTCCGATAATACCTATTGACAGTCAGGATGAAAGCCATTACCGCAGCCTATCTCCTGACAAAAGGCAAGCCTTCCTTCTGAATCTTACTGTCCTTTACCTCACAAGAGAAGACGCAAGAGCAATCATACAGCGCATACGTCAGACAACCAAAGACCAAACAGGAGTTCGTGGCCTGTCGCATCCGCAAGACTTTACAAAGGAAACCGTCAATGTCTTTGCGCTAAATTTTGCCAAAGTCCTCTCATGCTTTAACGGCAGCACCGATCGCGGAGAAAACCGCGATCGGGAAGTCGGCTACCGCTCCCGATACGATGATCTTGATACAAAACAATCCGGCACACGCCTCTCTATGTAAAAAATTGTTATTTTAGTATGTAGGTTGGATAAAACTTCGTATTCTTGCAAAAGAAAACAATCCTCTGATCCTTTAACAACAAGAAGTTATGAATAGACCAGATTTTTCGGATTATTTAGTCCATTTTTCAACAGACGAGGCTCCCAAAGGAGGTATTGATGGAAATCCAGTTGGGAATATATCAGCATTGTCGGCGAAAGATCGTATTATATCTATATTAAATGAGAAAACTATTAGAGCGTCAAGTATGCCTTGGACCGGTGCAAAAGCCGTTTGTTTTATAGAATGTCCATGGTCAAGTTTATTAGCGCATACTCAAGTGTATTCTCCCTATGGTGTAGGGTTTACTAAGAAAACTATTTTTTCTCAACATGTTGGTCCTGCCATATATATCAGGACAGATGTATTTAATAAGCAAAAAAATAGTGGAGCATTCGCTGGATTGCTATGGTCGTTCATAACTCCATTTTCGCCTGCATATCGTCCATATAGCATGAAAAAAGCTAAATATGATATTGGTACTTGCGATTACACGCACGAAAGAGAGTGGCGGACACCCCATGATTTCAAATTTGAGTATAATCAAATAGAATTTGTAATATTGAATTCACACTCTGATTTAGTTGACTTTCCTGAAAACCTAAAAAATGAGATTGGAATTGATAAATTCATAATAATGGATAATTATAAATTTGTAGAAACGCTTTGGCCTGTTCATAAAATATAAGGATTATATGCACACACATCTCAATGTAGAAATATAGTGACTATTCCTGCGCACCACGCGATAGTCACTATTTTTTATGGAGGGATTTAATAAGGCGTTTAATTGGTATGAGGATTAAAAGAAAGTTTTTAAGAGCATTTAATCAAGCCGATTTAATGTGATTTAGAGGGGTTTAGATAGTGACTATTATAGTGACTATGGACGATAGTGACTAAAAGAAAAATCGCCAATTCAGTGTGAATTAGCGATTTAACGTTTGCTTGGGTGGTGCCACCAGAACGAACCACCGCCTGAGTGGCCGGGCTTTTTCGGGGAGGGTCAGGGGGTCGGTTTTCTATAGGTGAGGGTCCAGAGGAGGGATATGATGAAGGCATAGGCGGCGAAGATGATCCAGGGGAAGAACCAGTCTCCCATGAAAAGCCGCAAAGTGGAGTCGCCTACACTTATCATTTCCCATTGACACCAATGATTGACTATTGCTCCGGCTATGAGCATACCGGTAGTGGCACCGATGCCGTTGCTCATGAACATCATCATCCCTTGTGCCAATCCTTTCATGTCTTTGGGGGCTATCTGCTGAATGTGGAGATGGCCGGCTATGGTTATGAAGTTGAATGCAATGCCGTATACGAGCATTGAGCCTATCAGTAGCCACAGTCCGTCGCCAGGATTTCCAAAACCTAACATTAGGAAGCGTGTGGCCCAGGCTAAGAGTCCTATGGCGTATACGAAGCGGATGCCTTTCCATTTCAAGGCTAATCCTACCAGCAGGATACAGACGCCTTCAGAAATTTGTGAAAGAGAGAATAGCATCGTGGCATTACCGGCCGCGAGCGAACCCATGTATTCCGGGAAGGCAGTGAAGTGGGTGATGTAAGGCGTGACAAAGCCGTTGGATATCTGCAGACAGACTCCGGAGAAGATTACGAATATCAGAAATAAGGCTACTCCCTTGATTCCAACCAGTTTTTTAATGGCCTCCCAGATATTGACCTGAGAACTTTTAACGGTAGTGCGGATAGTGTCGTTATTGGGATTTACGGGTAGCGACATGGCGTATAGGCCGGTGGCCACACCCATTATGCCGCTGCAGAGGAGCTGCATGGAATTGTATTGGAATCGCAAGTGGCCCGGGTCGGCAGTGTCTTGCAGTGTGAAATGCAGGGAACCTCCGTCCCAATAAGCGGAGTTTACAAACCATTGAGCCGCCACAAATCCGATAGTGCCCCATATTCTGATATGTGGGAAGGAGGTGACCGTATTCATGTTCCTTTCCTCAAGCAACCGGAAGGAGACCGTGTTGGAGAGGGCCATGGTCGGCATATAGAAGGCAAGAAAACCCACGTAGAGCAGATAGGCGGGAGTAAACTCCAATTTCGGATGGGAGAATGCATAATACCATAATCCCGTCATTATGACAGCTGCAACAATATGGGAAGCCGACAATAGACGGTGGGGCATCTTAAGTTTGTCAGCAATTCTTCCGAATAGCGAGGGGGTGATTATGGAAACTATGCCGATTGCTGCATAGAACCATGCTATATCCCTACCGAGTCCACCGGATCCGAGAAACTGACCGAGGCTGGTCAGATAACATCCCCAGATGCCAAACTGCAGAAAATACAGTATTGATAGACGTGTCTTCATGTTCAGAACTTAAACTCCACACCACCCATGAGAGTGGTGCCGGGCATGGGACAGCCGTAGATTATCTGATAGTGCTTGTTGGTGATATTGTCGATCTTGAGCGACAGAGTCACCGGCAGTTTGCCTGTCAGTGTATAAGCAACTCTGAGGTTCAGAAGAGAGTAGCTTTCGGTGGAGCCGTCGGGATTGCCATTTTTCATGCTCCAGATGCTCATCTCCTCAAGAGTGAGGTNAAAATCNCCCGGAGAGTANGTCACCTCCGCGCTGAGTTTATTCTTCGGAGAGTAAAGATTTTCCGAGTCAGTGTGGAGATACGACCATGAAGCATTAGCCTGAAGATTATATAGGAAAGAATAGCCGGTCTCTATCTCAAAACCCTTATTATGGAATTTACCGGTGTTGACATTTCGCGGACGACCGTCAATGCGCACAGTCTGTATCATATTTCTGCCGTCGATATAATAGATGGCAGCTCCGACCATNAGACGGGAATCGAGGAGGAACTGACGATAGCTCACTTCATAGTTCAACATATATTCCGGCTTCAGATCAGGATTTGCCGGCGTATATAGATAGAGTTCCCGGATATTCGGAGCGCGGAAACCCTTGCTGAAAGAAGCCTTGATCTGCGAATTCCATCCCGGCTTGACAATAAAACCGGCCTGCGGCACCCAGACATTGCCATAGGAGGAACCGTGCTGAAGCCGGACACCACCATTGATATTGAGGATATCTCGGAAAAATCCCTGTTGCATCATCACATATCCGGCTATCTCATTGACATGATGCGTGGCCTCTGCCGAACGGATCGCCTCGTCGGCCTTGTCTGTGTTCCATACATGACCTCCCCAGTGCTGGAAATCCACACCGGCCGAGAGAGTGTTTGCCTCCCAGAGATATAAAGACTCGTAGGCTGTGAAGCCCATATTATAGTCTGTGGAGTGGAAGAGATAATCATTGGGTTGAGTGCCGGGGGTGTTTCCGTCATCGACCTTGTGAGTACCCCAGTTGATGAAGCCCTGTATGCCGCCGTCATACTTCTCATAGTTATTCTTGACATAGAGACCACCGGTGCCTCTGAACATATCGGTCCACATATTCTCCAGCGGATCCTGAAGAGTACCGGGATTATTGGCGTGAGTCTGAGTCATGTCAAGCATACCCGCTACACTCCAGTGACGCGAAGCCGCGTATTTAATCTGGGCAAATTCATTGGCAAGCCAGAAAGCACTCCCCTCGCGATTGCCGTTGCTGCGGTCGAGTTGTCCGGAGAGAGTGGCGGAAAACCGTCCCTTCTTATATCCGGATGAAAGAGCAAATTTCTGAGTCGAGAAGGAGCCGAACATGGCGCGTGCCCTTCCGGTGAGACCGTCGGCCTTCTGGGTATGGGTGACGAGATTTATAGAGCCGCCCATGGCGTTGGAGCCGTATAGGAGCGAAGACGGACCCTTCACCACCTCCACCTTCTCAATGCCATTGGCCACGTATGTGTCAGCAAGACTATGGCCGAAGACACCGGCCCATTGCGGCTGACCGTCAATCATGAACAGAACCTTATTTCCCTGACCGACACCACGGATATTGACGCTGCCCGCACTGCCGCCGGAAACGCCGTAGCCCGCAAAACCACGTTCAGTGACGAAGAGCCCCGGCACCTTGGCCACCAATACCGGCATCAGAGAGCTCTCGCCCGATTTCTCTATCTGAGAAGAGGAAATCTGGGTGACATTAAGAGGGATAAGATCGGGATTAGTCTTTAGCGGAGCAGACACCACTACTTCCTGAAGACTAAGGGTATCCACGGGCGCCGAAGCTGCGGAAACAGATAGAGTCGACAGAACCGTGAGGCCGCTGACGAGCAAGGAACAATAAATGTAGACTTGTGGAATCATAAGTAGCTACTTGAGTATTTCGGGTTAATAAGCGCAAAATTAATAAATCACTTGTAGTTTACAAAACATATAGCTAATTTTGCGTATAATTAAGCAAAGCTCCACTAATAATGACTGAAAACGAAGTAGAATTCTTTGATCATCTTGCCCCTAATTGGGATGCAGACGAAGTGAGATCGACACCTGCACGCGTCAACGCTATTCTGGATTTACTGTTAATCCGGCCGGGCATGAGTATCCTCGATCTTGGCACGGGCACCGGTGTTCTGATTCCATATCTGACAGAGAGGATTGGAGCGGACGGGAAGATTGTGGCCATTGATCTCTCGGAAGGAATGCTGAGTATTGCCCGCAAGAAATATGGGGAATATGAAAATGTAGAGTTTCTGAAGCTTGATTTCGAGGAAGAACAGATTCCCGGTGAGTATGATCTCATTATGCTCTATTCCGTCTTTCCTCATCTGCATTATCCCAAGCAGACTATAGATTGGCTTTATAAGATGAACAGGAAGCCCGGCGGCCGCCTCGTGATAGCCCTTCCCTCGGATGAAAAGTTTATCAACAATATTCATCATGAGCGAAAATCCGAAAGCGATCATCTGCCTCCAGCCTCCCGCCTTGCAGCCATCATCAGAGAATGGGGATATGATGCGGAGGTGGCGGCCGATACGGAAGATGCCTACGTGATTGTCATCAAATAAAGATGAAAGGAAAGGCAACTATTACTACCGCCCGCTATCAATCTCCTTGCGGAGAGTTGGTTGTGGGAATACTCGAGGATAAAATCTGCCTCTGTGACTGGGAATGCAGACCCAACCATCTGCAGATTCTCCAAAGAGTCGGCCGACGCCTTGGAGCCAAGGTTGAAGAGAGGGAGGAGAGGGATCGTAGAGAGGAGCGAGTGCTGACGGAGGCCTTCCGGCAACTGACTGAATATTTTCAGGGAAATAGGAAAGAATTTGAACTACCACTGCTGATGGCCGGTAGTGAATTTCAAAAGGAGGTGTGGCGGGCGCTTGTGGATCTGCCATATTCCGCGACAGTATCTTATACGGATATTGCAGAAAGAATCAGGAAGCCGTCAGCCGTCAGGGCAGTTGCGAATGCCATTGGAGCGAACCCGCTGTCAATACTCATTCCGTGTCATCGGGTCATAGGGAAAAATGGAGCCATGACCGGATATGCCGGAGGAATAGATAAAAAGGAATTTCTATTGAGAGTGGAAAAGTAAGTAGCTAAGAAAAATTAATAATATGATAGATGCGCGATAATTTTGAGTCAGGTTGGCCGCGGAGCGAAGGAGCTTAGCGAGCTAAGCGACTGAGTGACAAGGTCAAGATGGCC
>JAAVFY010000041.1 GCA_014800515.1 Bacteroidales bacterium | reverse complement strand
CAGAGAGGTTCTCCGGTGAGTGTGGATTCATCGACACTCATCGACACGGATTCGAGGAGATGGCCATCAGCGGGTATTTCTTCTCCACTGTTGAGCAACACGATGTCGCCGACAACAATATCTTTGCGTGCCACCTGTGTCGCCTTGCCATCGCGTATCACCTGCACCGGCTCATCATCATTCACCTGATTCAGCAGCGCAAACTCTCTGTCGGCCTTTAGCTCAAACCAGAAAGCGAGTCCTGTGGCCAGCAGAATCGCTATGAATATGCCGATAGGTTCGAAAAAGACACCTGCGCCTTCTCCAAGTCCCCAGTATTCATAACAGGATATTCCCACTGAGAGCACTCCGGCTATCATCAGGATAATGATCAGGGGGTCTGAGAATTTTTCAAGAAACTGCTTCCAGAGCGGATCCTTCTCCGGAGGGGTCATGACGTTGGATCCATGCTTCCGGCGGCTCTCCGCCACCTGCNCCTCNGTCAAACCTTGATACTTTGATTGTTGAGACATGTGCTGTAAGTATAATGTTATGTGTATAATATTATGTGGTTATTTTCCCGATGNTTCTTTGAAGTCGCTATGCTCCTTTTTGTCGCAGACCTCGGGACTAATCCGCGACATTGCAAAATTAACATAATAACTAATATAGTGACCCTATTCTGCAACGTTGCAGGAAAAGGTCACTATACTTTTCTTACTTTCCGGTATTCATGTCTGGCTCCGATTATTTCTCACGCATAAAGACGGAAATCGGAGTGCCATGGAAATCCCACTTCTCACGAATCTTATTTTCGAGGAATCGTCGATACGGCTCTTTCACCCATTGCGGAAGGTTGCAGAAGAATACAAACGTGGGTATCACCGCGTCCTTGAGCATCGTGACGTATTTTATCTTCACAAATTTTCCCTTGTTGGATGGCGGAGGAGTGATCGCTATCTGCTCCAGCATATAGGTGTTGAGCTGCGATGTCGGTATCACTCTGCGCCGATTGGCATAGACTTCTATGGCTGTCTCCAACACTTTGTAGATTCTCTGCTTCGTCAGTGCCGACGTGAAGAGTATAGGGAAGTCGGTGAAGGGGGCAAAACGCTCGCGTATGGCAGCCTCGAATCTCTTCTGAGTCTCAAGTGAACGATCCTCCACGAGATCCCACTTGTTGACACACACCACAAGACCTTTCTTGTTTCTCTGTATCAGTGAGAAGATATTTGCATCCTGTGCCTCGATGCCTCGCGTGGCGTCTATCATAAGGATACATACGTCGCTGGCCTCGATAGCACGTATGGATCTTATCACGGAATAATATTCTATATCCTCGTTTACTTTCTGCTTCTTGCGGATACCGGCAGTGTCCACAAGGTAGAAGTCAAAACCGAATTTGTTGTATCGGTGATAGATAGAGTCGCGGGTTGTTCCGGCTATGTCGGTCACAATATGACGCTCCTCTCCGATAAAGGCGTTGATGAGTGATGATTTTCCCGCATTCGGACGCCCCACTATGGCGAATCTTGCGATATTCTCATCAGTCTCCTCCTCGTCGTTGCGCTCGGGCATATCTTTCACTATCTCATCAAGAAGATCGCCGGTGCCGCTCCCGTTGGCGCTTGACACCTCCACGGGGTCGCCCAATCCGAGTGAATAAAACTCGGGCACATTGAAGCGTGCGTCGCTCTTGTCATCCTTGTTGGCTACAAGAATCACAGGCTTCTTTGAACGACGGAGTATTGCAGCCACCTTGTCATCGAGATCAGTCACTCCCACAGATGCGTCTACCACAAAGAGNATCACATCCGCCTCCTCTATGGCGATCGCCACCTGCTTATTAATCTCCTCCTCGAAGACATCATCGGAATTCACTACCCAGCCTCCGGTGTCTACTATCGAAAATTCCTGGCCGTTCCAATCCACCTTTCCATACTGACGGTCGCGAGTCGTGCCGGCAGTGTCGNCCACTATGNCAGAACGCGTCTGTGTCAGGCGGTTGAACANTGTGCTCTTCCCTACATTCGGTCTGCCTACTATTGCAATCAGCTTGCTCATTGCTTTTTCTATATTGTTTTTTCTATATGCCCCCTTTGCGGGACATTCCGGTTCGTAATTTGCTCCTATTATTCCAGGTATCCGAATTCACGGAGCTTCTTGTCGCGGTTTCGCCAGTCTTTCTCCACTTTGACAAACATCTCCAGAAATACCTTCTTGCCAAAGAATTTCTCTATGTCGGCGCGTGCCTCCATACCTACCTTCTTGATCTTCTCGCCTCCCTTGCCGATGATGATTCCCTTCTGAGAGTCGCGCTCCACATATATCACACTCATGATATGAATGGAGTTTTCTTTCTCCTCGAATTTCTCTACCAACACCTCGGTGCTGTAGGGAATCTCCTTATCATAATTCAGCAACAGTTTCTCACGGATTATCTCGGTCACAAAGAAACGCGCAGGCTTGTCTGTCAGCGCATCCTTGCCAAAGTAGGGAGGATTCTCCGGAAGCAACTCCACGATACGGGCTTTCAGGTTGTCGACATTAAAGTGTTCTTTCGCGCTGATCGGAAAAATCTCGGCCGCGGGAAGTCGCTTACGCCACTGCTGCACAAGCTCATCAAGCTGAGCATTATCCTTAAGCAAGTCTACTTTATTGATCACCAGTAATACCGGAATCTTCTCGGCAGCCACCCTGTCAAGATATTCCTTATTCTTCTCCGGATCTTCCACCACATCGGTGACATAAACCAGTATATCAGCATCCGTAAGTGCGCCCTCGGAGAAGCCGAGCATCGACTCCTGAAGCCGGTACATAGGCTTCAGCACACCGGGTGTGTCGGAGTATACTATCTGATATTCGGGTGTGTTGACAATACCCATGATTCTGTGGCGTGTGGTCTGGGCCTTGGAGGTGATGATGGATATGCGTTCTCCTACAAGGTCGTTCATTAATGTTGACTTACCCACATTAGGATTTCCAACTATGTTGACGAATCCGGCTCTGTGAGCCGTCTCAAGTCCGGGTGTTTTTTCTTCTTCCATAATATATCATTTTTTTATTTCATAATTACTCATCCCGGAAGGCCCGATTATTTCGGATATCTCAGGGATGTCTCTGTATGATAAACGTTCCCGGACACAAAGGGGTTTAGACACACGCACCGATTCAATCATCTTGCGCCTCTACCAACAAAGACACCGCCCGGATAGTCAGTGCCATCCGGGCGGTGTCTGTAGCGTATCTCTTTATGGCTGCGGTCTGCAATTTCCGATCAGGAATCGTATGCCCAGATCAGATACATTGCGCCCCACGTGAAGCCTGCTCCGAAGGCAGTCATCATTATCTTGTCACCCTTCTTGAGCCTATGCTTGAACTCATCGAGACACAAGGGAATGGAAGCGGCCGATGTGTTGCCGTAGTGCTGTATGTTGACAAGCACCTTCTCCTCGGCAATACCAGTACGTCCGCTGACGGCCTCGATTATTCGCAGGTTGGCCTGATGAGGCACAAGCCAATCCACATCCTCCACTGTCAGGTTATTACGTTTCATCACCGAGACGGTGGATGAGAGCATATCTCTGACGGCATGCTTATAGACCGCCCGACCCTCCTGATAGATGTAGTGTTCACGTGCATCAACAGTCTCATGCGAAGCCGGAAGCACGGAGCCGCCGGCTTTCATCAGCAGATGCGGCAGTCCGCTCCCATCAATGTGGAATTCCCCATCGATGATTCCGACATGTTCATCCGTAGGTTCTATCATAACGGCACCTGCGGCATCGCCGAAGAGCGGACACGTCGCACGATCCTCATAGTCGGTCATGCTTGACATCTTCTCGGCGGCCACAACGATAATCTTCTTATAAAGACCAGACTCGATATAGGCGCGGGCAGCCTGAAGCGTCACGAGAAATCCGGCGCAGGCAGCCTGTATGTCGTAGGCGTAGGCATTGCGAAGCCCCGTCCCGTAAGCGATCACTGACCCTGTTGAGGGGAAACGGTAGTCGGGATTCGAGGTGGCGCATATCAGGAGATCCACTTCCTCGGGGGCTGTCCCTGTCTCGGACAAGAGCTTCTCCACAGCCTTGATGCCCAGCCAGCTGGAACCCTTTCCATCCTCATGAAGGATACGGCGTTCCTTGATACCGACACGCGTGGTGATCCATTCGTCATTGGTATCCACCATCTTCGATAACATCTCGTTGTCAAGAATATCATCGGGTACGTATGATGCGATGCCGCTTATTTTTGCATTCACGATTTTTCGGATTGTATATTGGCTTTGCTGTTTGCAGGAGTTACGCACATATCTGTGCGTAAACAAGCCGCGAACCTTCCTTGGTCCGCGACCGCGCGCCGGGGAGTGTCAGATGTTCCGTCTGTCTGCATTATGCCTCTCCCCGGAGCCCCTTCTTCTTTATTCCTGATTCTTCTCGATTACGAGACGGCCGCGATAGTAACCGCATTCGCCACATACGTAATGAAACAGATGCCATGCGCCACAGTTAGGACAGATGGCCAAGGTAGGAATAAGAGCCTTGTCATGCGCACGGCGCTTCGCGGTGCGGGTGTGGGATTGTCTCCGTTTAGGATGTGCCATTTTCTATTCTTTTTTTTATTTTTGTTTGTATTATTATTCGTCGATGTCGCCCCCGCCTCGCGAAAGCTCCACCTCCGTCTCTTCTACGGCTTCGGCGATATCTTCATCGTCGCCTGCGCCGGATGAATGCTTGTTCAGTACTGCCATCATCCCCCGATTGCATTTGCCCAGAGGATGCACATGGCGCGCGGGAATCGTCAGCACTATGGTGTCCTTGAGAATATAAGCTACATTCAGACTCGTGCTCGACTCCGGTATCACCAGCAGGTCGTCGCTCTCATCGTTATAGTCTTCTCCATATTTCACCTTCACGTGATATTCGGTGTCCACTTCATGATCCAACGGATCAAGACAGCGGTCACATGGTATCTGGAGCACACCCTTGCAATGAAACTTGCAGTCGTATGCTTCGTTGCGCTTCTCAAGGTCAAGATGCACTTTCACATCTCCTGATATAACTTCGGCAACTTCCATGTTCTTGAAGAACTCCGTGCCGCACTCAAAATCCTGCTCGAACTTTCCGTCCGGCAGGGTCGCGAGCTCCACCTTGTATTGTGAATATTTTCCCACTTGAAGACAAGTTGTTAAAAAAAGTGCCACAAAGTTAGTTGGTTTTTCTTTAATGACCAACTACTCTGGGCACTTTTTTGAGTTTTAGACCTTTCGGGCCCTTATTTTACGTATACTTTCGCGCTCTTGCCGTTGTTTCTTACAACGTATACTCCGGCCGGAAGATTCTCCGTTCCCACGCGGGTGCCGTTCAGATTGTACACCTCTGAGCCTGCGCTCGCTTCGATGCGGCCTGCAAGTCCGATAGCATAGAAGTCGGCATCTTCTCCCTCAATACCGGCTACTCCGGTCTGAGTCAAAAGCTCGGACGGCACAAACACCTGCTCGTTGCTGATGGCATTACAAGGCACTCCGACCACTGCACGGACATAGGCGTGAAGCTCCATATCCCAGGCGGCTTTGGAAATGCCGTTTACCTCTATGCTCGTCACATTGCCCACATCGCTCTCGTTCTTGGAATCGATTATCTTGCGGTTGCCGCTGCCATCTATACGATAGATCGTCACACAGTAGCTTGTAGCGCCGGGCACTGCATCCCAGTTCAGGTAAAGCGTTCTGCCGCTTTCGCTGCGTGAGGGTGTTGAAAGCACGGGAGCTTCCTCAGAACGAACGGCATATTTATTGTAGCCGAATGTGGTCTGCTTCTTCTCCTCGTCATATTTGATGTCACTCAGATAGAGGCCCCAGCCTTCGGGGGTCTGGTTGGCGGGCTTGATGGCATTCTCTGCCTCAGGATATACATAGCTAACCTGTCCGTCAAGACCCCATGCCATATCACGTGAGCTATAACCTATCAGTTCCACGTGAGGATCGCCGTCAGTATTGACATAGTTGTTGGTCCATTTGCTGCGGTCGAACTTGATATGCCAGATAAGCATACCGTGCTGCGGAAGCGTTGCGTCCCAGCCGTCGGGCGTACGGGTCTCGAAGAAGTAGAACTCGCTCCAATAGGAGTTGCCGTAGGGTCTTTTCAGTCTGACGTATTCGATGTTGATATCATCGATAGAGTTGGAGGGAAGCACGACGTCCTTACCCTCATAGAGTTTGTCATCATCTTCATAGAGATATGCGGGAAGCATATCAGAGTCAACCCACTTCAGACACCATCTCTCATATCCGGAGAGCAACGGGGGCTGAGTCATCATGATATCGCGATAACCGCCGTTGTAGGAACCGGAGTCCATCAGGTCATACTTGCCGGGAGTCTTGGTGCTGCGGCCGGTAGTGTCATAAAGGTCGGGAAGACCAAGCACGTGGCCATATTCATGACAGAATGTGCCGATACCGGTCAGATAGGGATATGACTCATCGGGGGGCAGCTCTCCGGGAAGCTCGTTGCCACACGCGTAGGTGGCGAATGTCTTGCCGTCAAGCACAACAGGCTCCCAATCATCATAGAGCACGCCACACTGGGTATAGTCTCCCTGATGAGGCCATATCAGGCTGTGCTCCGGATCGCGACGAGTGCCGTCAGCCTCCCCATAGCCTGCGTAGAAGAAGAAGATGTTGTCGATCTTTCCGTCATTATCGTAGTCATACTTCGAAAAATCCACTCCTTGCTTCTCCTTTACTTCGAGAAGGGCGTATCTCAGACCCTTGCTCCAGTAAAAGTCATTGTAGCTATAGCCGTTGCCGTATGTGCCACGCTCGCCGTAGTAGTTGAGATCCTCGGGGAGAGTCACGACATCGCAGACGTCAAACTTAGGAGTAAACTTTCCGTTGGAGCAGGCCTTATAATAGTCTACTGCCGATCCGTTGGAATTATAATCGCTATAGCCCTCCTCGTTGAGCATCTTGTCAATGGCATTGCGCACATCAGGCACTGTAAACTTCACATCCTTGAACTGCACGAGCACCACAAGCGCGTGGGGATCGCCGATCGTAGGATAGTTGGTACGTCCCTGTGAATCCACAGATGCCATTGTCATCAAAGGGCGATCCATGGGCACTGTCTCCGAGCGAAGAAGGTTGAGGTCGGCTTCCGAAGTAGTGAGGTCACGACCATTGCGGCGCACCTGCACCCAGCGACCCTTGCCGTCGCGCTCCATGAGGCGAGTACCCTCGGCATCGGTCCAGTAATTGAAGTGACGGTCGCCATACTGACGAAGATCAACGGTGGTGCCGTCGGGATTCACCATCGTCTGGATACCCGGATATGCGGGTACGGCTCCCATGGCTAAGGGTGCTGCCAGGGCTGCCGCGGTGAGAATGTGTCTTATCTTCATTATTGTGTAAGATGTTATTTTAGTCGGTTTTAGTGTTTCCCCTCCTCTTTCTTTCTCCTGAATGAACTGCTTCTCGCGGTAGGATGCCGCCGAAGGGGGATGTCGCCACTCAAAGGAGACTCCGGAGGGAGAGTCGTCCGCTCTCCCCTCCGGTCTCAGCGTTTCTGATAATGTCGGTTGTTCTTGTATGTAGTACCTCCGAGGAGAATCGAACTCCTATCTAAAGTTTAGGAAACTTCTATTCTATCCGTTGAACTACAGAGGCATCGAATCCGGCAATTTAATGACCGGCTTTCCTTTACACGTGCAAAGATAAGATTTTATTTTCATCCCTCAAATAAAATTCTGTTTTTTTATCAAAAAAAACGTTAATATCCACCCCTCCTTCTGAACTTTTTTTTTAAAACACCACCCTACATCCCCTATCCTCTTATCTCATATCTCTTCTCTCTGTCCTAATACCTCACCTAAGCTTTATCCGCGTCCCCGCCTTATCCTCCGCCTTGGGATTGAGCGCATAAAGCGCAGAGAGCTTTATGCCATAGCGTTGCGAAAGAGAATGCATCGACTCGCCTTCTCCTATGGTAGCTTTCTTCACCCCCTCGGGTGCCTTGTCATGTTTCTCCTCAAGATACACCTCTTCCCAGGCCTTTATCTCTCTGTCTGTATCCACATCGTTGTAGCTCATCAACTGGCTCTTGTTGATATGAAACTCTTTTGCAATGGAGGAATAAGTGTCACCCGGAGTGGCCACTACATAATGCAGTCCCCGACTGCGCCTCACAGCATGACAGCGTTGCAGCATATCGGCGATAAAGTCAGATGCCGCCTCATGGGGAGTGCCCCCGCCGTCATAATCAAAGAGGGAGTAGCGTTCTATTATAGTGATAAGTTTGTCAGCATAATGAGGATCTGTGGCATACCCGCAAGCACTCAGTCCGCGCGCCCACGAACCATAATCGGTGATATCATATTCAAACAAGGGCTTGTAGCGCGTGCGGCTCAAAAATCTTGAATGATCTGCAAAACTCTCTTCAGGCGACTCATATACCCGGAAACACTCATCGGGAGCATCATCACTCCGCAGCATGGATGCTCCGGTCCAGCCGGTATGACATTTGATGCCGAAGTGGTTGTTGCCCTCCTTGGCAAGCGTAGATCGACCGGCTCCGCTCTCGAGCAGTCCTTGTGCAAGCGTGATGCTGGCAGGGATGCCGAAAGTCTCCTGCTGCCTGACGGCCATCTCGCTATATCTTTCTATATATTCCCGATAGGGGTCTGTGCCGGTTTTTGCAACNGCTCCCGCACCCCACACTTTCATAACTCCGGCTACAACACATATAACAGCGATTCCAATCGCTCTCTTCAGACGCATATCGCGCATACTTATTGCCGTATATCCTATGTTTATGCCTTGTTCCCGCATGACAGACATGTTGTTAGCTCTCTTTTCTACTTTTTCTNTGTGACGCAAAATTAAAAAGAATCAACCTTTCTTACAAATAGTTTTTGTATTTTTGCACCTATGCAGAAACATCTTATCAATATCGAGTTCGAACAGTATGACCTCAACGAACTCCCTGACGACCTCCGCTCTCTTGCCAATGAAGCCAGACGTGCCTCATTGTCTTCTTATGCTCCTTATTCTCATTTCCATGTGGGAGCTGCCATTCTTATGGCTGACGGGTCTGTGCATAAGGGTTCCAATCAGGAGAACGCGGCTTATCCTTCCGGCATCTGCGCCGAACGCAACGCTGCCTGGCACGCCGCCGCCGCTCTTCCGGGGGTGGCGATGAAAGCGATCGCAGTGGCGGCCTGGACGCGTGCCGGCATGCCGGAAGACACACCCCCTCAAGAGTGCTGGCAGGAATCTCCCATCTCCCCATGCGGGGCATGCCGGCAATCGATGTTGGAATATGAGACTCTTCATGGCGATATAAAGGTGCTCCTCCTCGGACGCTCAACGGCTTACCTTTTTCCTTCGGTCAAGAGCCTGCTCCCCTTCTCTTTCACAGAGTTCTAATTTTTCAGAACCATCCGTTATTCCCTCTCGTTTATATAGGAAATATATGGCTTATGAAAAAATCACTACTCAAAATATTTGTTACATGCGCAGTCATGGGGCTCACCCCACTTTTCTCTTCATGTGTGGTCGACGATGACGGATGGTATCCGGCTCCCCCCTCGGGATGGCATAATTATTTTTATGACTCCTCTCTCTATGGCCGTTGGGAGCTGGTGCAGGCCAACGGTATGCCGGTAGGCCCATACGATACTAATTATATGGATTTCTACGGCGATGGCCGTGGCACATATTACTATTATGACCGAGGCAACCTCTATAGCGAGGATATGGCTTATTATTGCCAGTATTCCGACTTCGGTCCGTCGGACACACAGATCAATGTGCAATATGAGTATGGCAATCCGGTCACTATGTGGTATTGGTTTGTAGGGTCGTCGCTATATATGCAATGGAATACGTCAAACGGACGCACTACATATATCTACCGTCCCGTCTCCTATGTGCCTTATTGATTCCACTTTTTCAAAGCTACTGAGTTATTATATCGTTTAATTTTTCTTAGCTACTTAGCTACTTATCATGCCGATTATTGAGATTTCTGATCTCTCCAATCCCAGATTAGCCCCTTTTGTGTCTCTCACAGAGGCGCAGCTTCGTAACCGTCTTCATCCCGAGGAGGCTCTCTTTATTGCAGAAAGTCCGAAGGTCATAATGACGGCTCTCGGAGCCGGACTTTCCCCCATGGCGTTGCTTTGCGAACGGCGTCACCTTTCGGGTGATGCAGCCCCGATACTCGCAAAATGTCCGAATATACCGGTCTATACCGGCGATCGCGAACTTCTCGCATCTCTCACCGGTTATACCCTCACTCGGGGTGTGTTGTGTGCCATGCGGCGCCCGGCCGCCCCTCCTCTCGGTGAAGTTCTCACTTCGGCTCGTCGTGTGGCGGTGATAGATTCTGTGACTGACACTACTAATATCGGTGCTATATTCCGCTCAGCGGCAGCCTTGGGCATAGATGCGGTTCTGCTCACTCCCACATCTTGCGATCCTCTCAACCGCCGTTCGATAAGAGTCTCCATGGGTTCGGTGTTTCTCGTGCCCTGGACATGGATTGACCCTCCGCTCAGCCGCCTGCATGATTTTGGATTCCGCACGGTGGCTATGGCCCTGACTGACAATTCTGTCTCCATTGATGATCCTGCTCTGCTTGCAGAGCCTCGCTTAGCCATTGTGCTCGGCACTGAAGGAGACGGTCTGTCCTCTGACGCTATTGCCGAGTGCGACTATACGGCACGCATCCCGATGGCTCACGGTGTCGACTCTCTGAATGTGGCCGCAGCCTCAGCAGTTGCATTCTGGCAACTCCGACTCCCGTGATTATCTCTCCCGCCCCTTCCCTAATCATCTATAATGGATACATAAAAAATATCATAAAAATTGACGGCCGACAATCTTTCGGATTGCGGCCATCAATTTTTATGCACCAAAACAGCTTTTTTCCTATTATTACAATGGGGGATTATACTCGGTGAGAGCCTCATAATAGTCATCAGCCACGACCACCCATTCCTCAAGTGATCCCTCTGTGGTATACCCCTTCTCAGAACGAGGATCTCCAAGCACACGTGAAGCCATATCCTCAGTAAGTGTGACCACCGTAGGCTTCACTTCGGAATCCTTATCATAGAATCGGTCAATATCCACTCCGGCAACATCCTCCTCAATAAGGTAGAGTCTGCCGTCATAACGATACATGCCGGTGACGCGTGCCACTCTCTTCTTTCCGTTTTCTTCTACTGTCACTTCCGGCAGATAATGAAAACCCGCCGTAGAATTATCCCAAATTATAGCACCGATCTCGCGACTCGCCATATCGGTCATAAGATCACCGATAGCCTTTTCAAGAAGCTGAGAGCTTCCCTGATTCTGTGTGTTTTCCATAATATCTAATCTCTTTTTCTATAATTACAATCTTCTCAGCCCTAAAGTTCGATTGCACTGTCAGTCAAAGTCAGCCGGTTAATCCGCTCTCTTTGTGTTTACAACTATTACGCAGCTAAGAAAAATTTAAACGCATATTATGCGAGACACACGCTACTTTTTTTGACTTTTATTATATCTTTTTAATTTGAACAGCCACTTAACATGGAGATAACGTAGAGACGGTGAGTTGTAAAGGAAACTCACCGTCTCTTTTCCTGATAACGTTATGACTCTTATTGGGTTATGACAATGCGGCCAATGAACTCAACCAGACGTGCTTTAATTCTTCCCAACGCACAAGTTTTCGGCCGTCACCGCACGGTGAGATCCACTCTCCGTTCAGGCGCATGGCGGCGTATACTTCTCCTGNCTCTCCTCTCAGCATGGCTACTATCAGATTTGCTCCGAGAGGCACTATGTCGTAATCTCGCCAATATTCATATATGCGGTCATAATCTCGCGAATCCGACCAACAACCCGGTATTTTCATCAGGGAGAATAAAGGCATAAGGGTCTCGGCATGCGCGAAACGGAGCATGCCGCGCTTATCTCCGTTGTGGCCGGNATTCACACTGTCGCCGCTGCTGATGAAGGACATCAGAAGCGGGGCTGCCGCTTTTCCGGGTTCCGATGAGAGGGAATTGGCTGTCCGGCTTAGAAAATGGGCAAGATTATCGGCTCTCCAGCAGGCAGCGTATTCATCTTCTGTCATCCAGCGTGTATCGGGAGTTCCCATTCCTGTGGCTCGTAGTGATTGCAACACGCCATACATATCTAAAGTCATTACTCTCATATGCCGCCCTTCCGTTGCATACCCTTTCTTCACAAGACGGCCTGCGGGTGCCTCAGGCACATTCTTCTCTTCATATCGCCTCAGTATCTCCTTCCATATCCCATTCTTAAGATAGTCTTCGTAACGGGGATTGACACTGAAATATCTTAATTCCGCACTATTCTGTCTTCCGGCAGAAGTGTATATCTCAAGATTGGGTGACAGCTGGCCGAGTTCATGACAGAATTCATACATCGACATAACGACACGGGGCACGTATGTAGCCACGGCCTCTATCTTCCCGGTCTCAAGCAGGTCGGGAAAGAGGGCGTACATCTGTCGGGCAAGTGCCATCTGTTCCTCTATACCAAGAAGATCGAGTGCCCCCCAGTTNCCATCTGTCGTCNACTCTACTTTCTNTAATAACTCCATGAAGGCTTCTCCGTGAGGNGTCANCTGGCCGGCCTTCTTTGCCTCTGTAAGGAACCCACGGAGTTTCTCTATCTTCTTTTCGGATGATAAATAGCGCGCTCCGTGTCGACCGAGGTAGTTGACAAATATGGGAGTCAATGTGTCGCCGCCTATTTCACGCAAGGACTCATCATGATCCAGCCGTATCGGCATCATACTCCCGTCGAGATAATCGGGCATTTCAAGATATCCGGACGTCACGGTTGAGGACGCCGTCATATTTATTGCCATGGCGCATGGCAACATTCCCACTGCCACTACAANTCCTTTTATATATCGTGCGCCGACNTTTTTCATTCTTTTCATTATGAAGTCACCTCCATTATATCTTTTATTTTCCATACACCTTATTTCATAATTTCATAGTTACCTATCTGTTTCTTTTATTCAGATTCTCTATCTGTCTCTTCACCTCTTCGGCAAACGTAGCACAGTCTTTACATCCGAGCATATATTGCTTGCCGTTGCGGAGCTTTANCAGAAAGGTTTCGGACGCCCTGCCGTAATATCCAAAATATTTTCCGGCCTCCCAATCCTTAAACCATCCCCAGTAGCCCATGAATCCTCCTGAGGCTATTATCCTTTTCTCTCCCATTGTCGGGGGAGCATAGCTCATGGCCGCAATCGCCTGCAGTGGAATACGTTTGGTGGCAAGCGGGCGCCTCACCGCTATATATTCCTCATCCACGCTTATTGCCAGGGGAGCATAAATCAGAGTCGGAATTATCAAACAAACCAGCATCCCGATCATAACCCATCCTTTTTCGGGATTATCATTATAAAAGCACATACCTCCATATCCTCCAATGAGCAAGACACACAAGGCGGAAAGCACCCAACAGTATGCACTGTAAACAACTCGATTAGTCATTATAATTACGGTCTTTTTAGATTAGGCAAAATTAATGATAATTGCTCAGATATGAAAGTTTTGCTAACTTTGCATCCGCTCCTCCTCTATCTAAATCTGATAACATCATAATTAATAGTTTGTATGTCTCTTAAATGCGGTATCGTCGGTCTTCCCAACGTCGGCAAGTCTACTCTTTTTAATTGTCTTAGTAATGCCAAGGCTCAGAGTGCCAATTTCCCTTTCTGTACTATCGAACCCAACGTTGGAGTTATCACCGTGCCTGACGATCGACTGACCAAACTTGTTGAAATGTGTCAGCCTCGGTCGGTGGTGCCTGCCACAGTGGAGATTGTGGATATCGCGGGTCTTGTGAAGGGGGCCTCCAAAGGGGAGGGTCTGGGCAATAAGTTTCTTGCCAATATCCGCGAGACTGACGCTATTCTCCATGTGCTCCGCTGTTTTGACGATGACAATATCACGCATGTTGACACTACTGTCGACCCGGTGCGCGATAAGGAAGTGATCGATATGGAGCTTCAGCTCAAGGATCTCGAGACTGTCGAGGCTCGTCTGGCGAAAACTCTTAAGGCAGCTCAGACGGGTGGCGACAAGAATGCCAAACTGCAAGCCGGCGTATTATCAGCCTATAAGGAAGCGCTCGAACAGGGCAAACCCGCCCGCAGTGTGCAGTTTGAAACAAAGGATGAGCAGCGTTTCGCCCGCGATCTTTTCCTTCTCACCAATAAACCNGTCCTCTACGTCTGCAATGTGGACGATGACTCGGCTGCCACCGGCAATGCCTACGTTGAGGCTGTCCGTGAGGCTATCAAGGAGGAGGGGGCATCTCTGATGGTCGTGGCTGCAAAGACGGAAAGCGAGATAGCCGAACTCGACACCTGGGAAGAACGTCAGGAATTTCTGAATGAGATCGGCCTTGAGGAATCCGGCGTCAGCCGCCTTATCCGCGCCGCATACGCCTTGCTCGACCTCCAGACTTATTTCACGGCGGGTTCCGATGAGGTGAGAGCATGGACTTTCTTGCGCGGCACTAAGGCTCCCCAGGCGGCCGGAATCATTCATACTGACTTCGAGAAAGGTTTCATTCGTGCCGAAGTTATCAAGTATGATGATTTCGTGTCTCTCGGCAGTGAGAATGCCGTAAAGGAGGCGGGCAAGATGTCCGTGGAGGGTAAGGAATATGTCGTGACTGACGGCGACATCATGCACTTCCGTTTCAACGTCTGATATTTTTCCAAATATAGAGAATGCCGCCGGAAGACTTTGACTTCTGACGGCATTATCTTTTCTCCTTATCGTTTATTCCTCCTCGAATATCTCCTCGGGAGTCAAAATCTCAAGTGCTCTCGCACCCTTACGTGTTCCGGTCAGATAGGCCACTCTGTCCCTGAGTCCGATATGGTCGGCCGCCACTATCTCTCTGACTGCTCTTACCGAATGGCGGGGAATATTATCTTCGGTGTGAGGATAATAGTATGCTGTCACTCCGTAGCTGAGCGCGAGCCAGCGNTAGACGTGAATGTTATGACAGATGGCAAACGTGGGATTATTGCCTCGGAATGAAGCGATAAACCGTGCTGAGATACCGCGGAATGCATCGGTGAAGATGGCTTTTGTCCCGACTTCCGTCTCTGACATTACAGCCTCGCGCGCTATGAAGGATGTGATATCATGGTCAAGGAGCGGGGGCACCACTTCGTTACTTCTGAGGGAAGCCTCCACCTCGCGCGCCACACTCGTCATGGTTTTCACCGCCTCCACAGGATACTTGCCGGAGGCTGTCTCTCCTGATAGCATCATCGCGTCCGCACGCTGATACACGGCGTTGGCAACATCGGATATTTCGGCTCGGGTGGGACGAGGATGCTCTATCATCGTGTGGAGCATCTGGGTAGCCACTATCACGGGTTTGTGAGCGGCAATACATTTGTTGATCATCATCGTCTGCATACCGGGTATCCGCTCGGCGGGCACCTCTATGCCAAGGTCACCTCGAGCCACCATGATGCCATAACTTGCCTCAAGAATCTCATCGAAATTGTCAATGCCTTCCTGATTCTCTATCTTGGATATAATCTTTATCTTATCGGCTGCTCCTTGTTCCTCAAGGATCTTTTTCACCTCAAGCACATCAGCTGCCGAACGCACGAATGAATGGGCTATGAAGTCTACACCGAGCTCTACCGCATACCCTATATTGCGTGCATCCCGCTCCGTGACGGCCGGAAGGTCGATTCTCACTCCGGGTATGTTGACACTCTTTCGCGAACCAAGCAATCCGTCATTCTCGGCTATCGCCTCTACTGTCTCTCCGTCTACTCCTGTCACGGTGAAGGCCATCTCCCCATCATCTATCAGCAATCGGTCGCCGGCCTTCAGTGCTTCGCTTATCGCCGGATAATTGAGGCAGATTTCTTCGGATGTGGTTTGACCGCCGGGACGCCCGTAAATCCTGACTACATCTCCGGCATGAAACTTGACTTTGTCGCCTGTATCAGTGACAGTGGTACGTATCTCCGGTCCCTTGGTGTCCATCATCACGGCCAATGCTTCGTTCGCTTCACGTGTGTTTTCCACAATTTTACGGAAACCCTCCAGCTCCAAGTGTGCCGAATTCATTCTCACTACGTTAACTCCGGCATCGGCAAGCGACCGGATGAAGTCTGTCTCACACCGCTTATCAGAGACGGTGGCTACTATCTTGGTAAATTTCTGCATATCTTCTTATGGACGGCTTCCACATATCCGTCTCTTTTTTTCATGGTGGTATTTTTATTCCGGATTCTCCGGCATCGGAAGGTGACTCCTTCTTCCTGTTTAACACCGCCTGAGGGCAATAAGTTTGTTTTTCATTCACGTATATCAAGTTGTCTATTCTTATCGCTTTATTATCTCTTTTTATCCACTCTATGAAAATTTTATTATCTTTGCAGCGTGAAAAAAGGCCTCTCAGGCCTCAAGACCCTTGTTTTATGCGATTCCGTACTGAAATCCCCCCGTTCAGAGCCCCTTTCACTCTCTCGCCTGAAGCTCCTGCGGTGATGCTCGGCTCTTGTTTTTCTGACCATGTCTCTACCCGTATGCGTGCAGGGCTGTGGAAAGTAGTCAATCCTTTCGGCACTCTCTTCAATCCTATCTCGATTGCAGCAGCAGTCCGGCTCTCTCTTCTTCCGGAGGATCAGGCTTTGTCTTCTTTCCGCAAATCTCTCTTTGGAAATTCTCCTGTACATTCTCGCTTCTTCGGATCCCGGATGTCGGGTGCTGACTCTCAGAGCGCGGAACAAAGATTTATCGCCGCATATCACGCCATACGTGAAGCGCTTGCATCAGCCGAAGCTTTATTCGTAACATTCGGCACTGCATGGGTGTATGCTCTCTCCTCAGACCCGGAAATGATTGTGGGAAATTGCCACAAACAACCGGCTTCCTTCTTTATTCGTCGCAGATTGTCTGTGCAGGAAATAGTGGAGGAATGGAGCTCGCTTGCCTCCGTGATACGCTCACATTTTCCCAATCTCCATCTCATTTTCACTGTCAGCCCCGTTCGCCATCTCAAAGATGGATTTGAAGGCAACTCCCGCTCCAAGGCTGTGTTGCAACTCGCCATAGAGCAACTTTTGGACTCTGTGCCTGATTCATTCTATTTTCCGGCCTTCGAACTCATCAACGACGACCTCCGCGACTATCGTTTCTATGGCCCCGACCTCGTTCACCCCTCGCAACAAGCCGTAGACTACGTATGGGAACGCTTCAAAGACACATTCCTTGACGCTACCGGAGTCTCAATCCTGCGTGAAGGCGAACGAATCACGGCGGCCTGCGCTCATCGTCCCCTCATCCTCGAACCCGGCAGCGAGACAACCCGGGATAACACTCTCAAGGCTCTCGTCTACGATTTCCTAAACCGTCACCCCTCAATGCTCTCGCCCCTCTAATAACTAATACCTCACAACTTAATACCTCATAAGTCTACCCCTCTTGACTTAAAAAAATTCTCAACACTCTCTCCTCATAGTCAGCTGTTCTCTGACAGATTCTTCATGTATTGCAGCAAGAATCTGCCGCACAAACGCGCTGTCAAGCCCCAGCGATACTCCTCTTTCCACCCGCTGTTGCATCAGCGAATTATAACGGTCTTTCTGAAGGATCGGCATGCCATGTTCCTCCTTATATAGCCCTATCTCGCGCGACACTCGCATTCGTTTGGCCAGCAGATCAAGCAATTCATCATCAATACTGTCAATTCGACCGCGCAGCTCTTCAAGCGGTTCTGAATCAATTGCTCCGCGACGACACCGCAATCTCCCGAGCATACTGACAAGGGCATCCGGTGTGAGTTGCTGCGATGCGTCACTCAAGGCTTCTTCCGGTGTGGGATGACTCTCTATCATCAACCCGTCAAATCCCAAATCCAATGCCTGCTGCGAGATCGACTCCACAAGCTCTTTCTTCCCCGCTATATGACTCGGATCACAATATATCGGCAGACCGGGAAGACGGCGACGCAACTCTATGGGTATTCTCCACTTTGGAGGGTTGCGGTAGAGATGGCGCCCATAACTACTGAATCCTCTGTGGATCGCTCCCAAATTCCTTATCCCGGCTCTCTCCACCCGCTCTATCGCTCCAATCCAAAGTTCAAGATCAGGATTAACAGGATTTTTGATAAGGACGGTCAACCTATCACGACTCTCTTGTGGATAAGCTGCCAACGCATCAGCTATTTCCTGCACGGCAAAGGGGTTAGCCGATGTCCGCGCCCCTATCCACAGGATATCAATCCCGGCCTCCATGGCTTCTCGCACATGAGTAGCCGTTGCCACCTCCGTAGCCACAGACATACCTGTCTGCTCTTTCGCCTTACGAAGCCATTGCAATGCACGATTTCCAATCCCCTCAAACCCCCCGGGCTTGGTACGCGGTTTCCAAACACCGGCACGAAACATTTTTACTCCGGCCGACGCCAACGCCCGGGCCGCTGTCAGCACCTGTGCTTCACTCTCCGCACTACAAGGACCGGCAATCACCGGAACCCGACTCTTATCAGTAGTCATCTGCTTTTGTTTTCCAGTTTTAGATCCCAACTCTATCATACCCTTGATATTCTCCAATCCTTCCCCTCATAACTAATAACACCACCTTCTGCCCTCCCATCTTTCTGACTTCATAACTATAACTCCGACCTCTGACTTCATAAAGAGAGAGAGGCCGCCTCTCGGGAAACGAGAAGCGGCCTCGGGGGATAGGATGGATTGGGGAAAAAATGTAGCCCATAGCAGAGTCGAACTGCTCTTTAGAGAATGAAAATCTCTCGTCCTAACCGATAGACGAATGGGCCGGCATCAACCGTAGGATTTAATTTCACTCACTGTCCGCAAGGGGATGGCTTCCTACATGCAGGAACCCCCGGACAAATGCACGGTCTTTGTATGATGTCTTTATTTATAAGCCGATGGCTGCGGTCAAACCCGCAATTATCCCAGCTTATTGATATGCTTCTGAAGTCCGCTGCAAAGGTTAGCGGCTTTATTCTTCGAAATAATGTTCTTGCGACCAAGACGCTGCAGAAGGGCACTTACCTTGTTGTACGCTGCCTCAGCTTCGGCCTTATCGGTCATCTTGCGAATCTTGCGTACTGCATTGCGGCTTGTCTTCGCCCAATAGCGATTCTCAAGTCTTCTTTTCTCCGCCTGACGAATTCTCTTCAGGGATGATTTATGGTTTGCCATCTTTCGTTTGTTTCTTTTTTATTATTTGGTAGCCCATAGCAGAGTCGAACTGCTCTTTAGAGAATGAAAATCTCTCGTCCTAACCGATAGACGAATGGGCCACTATATGCAACTGTAGCAGTTTCGGATATGGACTGTGCCACTCCCCCTGCGCAATTTGCGAGTGCAAAGTTAGAAATTCTTTTTGTCGCCACCAAATTTTTTTTAAAATATTTGCATCTTTATCTCTTTATTTACCCTTTTACACCCTGTATCAGTGGTTTTCTCTCCCCTTTTTACGCCCCTTATGATTATTTTTGCTACCTTTGCATATCTCCTCCCTTCCCTCCTGGGGCCTCTCCTTTCCCCTCTCTTTTCTATTTCTTTCTATTTCCCTCCCTACCGTTTCTCTTTCCTCTATTCTTTCGTTTTACGTCTCTTCTCTTTTTTTGATCGTTTTTTTCTAAACCTGCACTCGCCCATGTCTGCCCTCTTCAAAGTTTTTTGCTCCAATACTAATTCTCATATAGATGTGACGGGAGGTGACTCTCTCTCCGATTTAGCCGCCCGAATTGCCCCGGATCTCGGCTTTACCCCTATTTGTGCAAGGGTGAATAATAAGACTGAAGCTCTCTCTTTTCCTCTCTTCGCTCCGAAGATGGTGGAGTTTCTTGATGCGTTTTCCTCTTCCGGACGACGTGTCTATGTTCGCTCGCTCTGCATGATGCTTTACAAAGCTGTGGCCGACATTATGCCTGCCGGCACTCGCCTGCGTATCGAGCATTCTATCTCAAAGGGTTATTATTGCCGCCTGCTGGATGCCGAAGGCAATAATCCGTTGTCTATCTCTCAAGAGCATATCGACTGTCTGCTGTCCCGGATGAGAGAACTCCGGGATGCAGACCTGCCTTTTGAACGCCATGAGCAACTCACTGACGAAATTCTTCCGGCATTCCGCCATCAAGGCCTGACAAATAAGGTTAAGCTCCTGGAGACCACTCATGAACTCTACACTGTCTTCTATACTCTCGACGGTCTGGCAGATTCTTATTATGGTCCTCTCGCTCCTTCTACGGGTCTGATCAAAGTATTCGATCTTCAATTATATAAGGAGGGCTTCCTGCTTCTGGGATTCGATCCGGCGAATCGTGATGTGCCGCAGCAACCGGTCACTCAAGAAAAGATGTATCACGCCTTCACTGACTATCTCCGTTTCAACAAGGTGATCGGAGTCTCTAACGTGGGCGAATTGAATGTGGTGGTCAAAGATCGCGATACGGCGCGGCTTATCAATGTGGCGGAAGCTCTCCACGACAAACTTCTGGGGCGTATCTCCGACGAAATCGATCGGCGTCGCCGTGAGGAGGAGGGGGCACGGGTGGTGCTTCTGGCCGGTCCCTCGTCTTCGGGCAAGACCACCACTACGAAGCGTCTGGCTATTCAGCTGATGACTAATCTCATCACTCCCAAAATGATCTCTCTTGACGATTATTTCGTCGATCGTCATCTCACTCCGCGTGATGAGAAGGGTGAGTATGACTATGAAAGCCTTTATTCTCTTAATCTCGAACGACTTAATTCCGACCTCCGACGCCTGCTCGCAGGGGAGGAAATCAATCTCCCTACATATAGTTTTGAGCTGGGACGAAGCATCGAACGTCCTCGCCCGTTACGCCTGGAGCCTAACGAAGTGCTGCTGATTGAAGGAATACATGGTTTGAATCCCGAACTCACTTCCGAACTGAATCCAAAGGATGTATTCAAGGTGTATGTGTCTGCGCTCACTACTCTGCGCATCGACGACCATAACTGGATTCCGACCAACGACAACCGCCTGTTGCGACGCATTGTCCGCGACCATAAGTATCGGCATATTTCCGCGCTCGACACTCTCCGCCGCTGGCCAAGTGTGCGACGTGGTGAGGAAAAGTGGATTTTCCCTTATCAGGAAAATGCCGATGCCACTTTCAATTCGTCACTCCTTTTTGAATTGGGCGTGATGAAGAGTTATGCCGAACCTCTCCTCCGGGAGGTGCCGCATGATGTGGAGGAATATGCAGAAGCTCATCGTCTGCTCCGGTTCCTCGGATATTTCTCACATATCCCGGCCGACCAGATTCCTACCACTTCTCTGCTCCGGGAATTCCTCGGCGGTTCATCTTTCAAATACTGACTAAGTATACGTAGGTAAGTTGCTGAGAAAAATCAAACGATATAATGACTAAGTAGCATTGGAAATGTCTTGATATGATATTAAGAGGCTAATTTTGGATATCCATTAATTTCTTAGCTACTTGATGACCTTGACTTTCTCCTCACCTCACTCTTTAATTACCCTCCGCTGAAATGAAGGAATTTGACGAAGACGACATCAAGAGAATCCAACAGCTCGCCGACAACCATGACTCTGATATGGCTCTCCGCGAACTGGAAGGCCTGCATCCGGCAGATATTGCCGAACTCATAATGAGCCTCCCTCTGCGTGAAGCTGAATGGCTTTTTAATCTCCTTGAGGATAATGAGGAGAAGGCCGATGTCATAATGGAACTCGATGAAGAGGACCGAAAGAAACTTCTCGAGGGAATGCAGCCTGAGGAGATCGGCCATTTCATCGATCTGCTTGACACAGACGATGCCGTCGACCTTATTCAGGAACTCGACAAGGAAGACCGTGAGGAGGTGATCCAACATATCGACGACGTGGATCAGGCGGGCGATATCGTCGACCTGCTGCAATATGACGAGGACACCGCCGGCGGCCTTATGGGCACTGAGCTGATTGAAGTCAATGAGAATCTTTCGATGCCGGAGTGCATAAGCGAAATGCGTCGTCAGGCGGAGGATCTTGATGATATATATAATGTCTATGTCGTTGACAACGATGGCCGCCTGAAGGGTGTGCTCCCCCTCAAGACAATGATAACGGCGCCTTCCGCCTCTAAAATCAAACACGTGATGGAGACGGAACCGGTGTCAGTCAAAAGTGACACTCCCATTGAGGATGTGGCCATAGACTTCGAAAAGTATGACCTCGTGGCGATGCCGGTGGTCGACAGTATCGGCCGCCTCGTGGGACAGATCACGGTGGACGATGTCATGGATGAAGTGCGCGAACAGAGTGAACGCGACTATCAGTTGGCTTCGGGTCTGTCGTCTGACGTGGACGCCGGCGACTCTGTGTGGGAGCAGACTAAGGCTCGCCTGCCGTGGCTGCTGATCGGAGTCATCGGAGGCATCGTCAATTCGCTCATCCTCGGAGGCTTTGAGGCTCAGATCCAGGCTGTGACAGCACTGGCTATCTTTATCCCGCTTATCGGCGGCACTGGTGGCAATGTGGGTGTGCAGGCTTCGGCTATCGTCGTTCAAGGTCTCGCCAATGGCCGGCTTGATTTGAAAAATGCTGCCCGCCAGATTGCGCGCGAGGTGCTTGTGGCTTTGCTCAACGCTATAGTCATCTCTTCTGTAGTGTTCTTCTATGTGATGCTGACTCAGAGTGAGTTGCGATGGGTAGTGGCCACCTCTGTCGCCTCTTCGCTTTTCGCTGTCGTCATTTTCGCTACGGTGTTCGGCACTTTCGTGCCTCTGACTCTCGAACGACTGAATATAAATCCGGCTCTCGCCACAGGCCCCTTCATTCAGATCACAAATGATGTGGTGGGTCTGCTCATTTACGTGGGCATGTCTTCCTTCATGCTGATTCGCCTGACGGCTTGATCTTTCCCTAAGCTTTTTCGTTCAATCTTTTCTTCCAACTTCTTTTTCTTCCCTTCCTATGGCCAAGATTGCCGAGACTCCTCTCATGAAACAATATATCGAGATGAAGAAAAAGCATCCCGATGCTATCCTATTATTCCGGGTAGGAGATTTTTATGAGACTTTTTCAGAAGATGCCATAGCGGCATCGGAAATATTGGGTATCACTCTCACTCGCAGGGCTAACGGAAGTGCGGCATACGTAGAGCTGGCAGGATTCCCTCACCATGCTCTCGACACATATCTGCCCCGCCTCGTCAGGGCGGGACGGCGTGTGGCTATCTGCGAACAGTTGGAAGACCCGAAGAAGACTAAAACACTCGTCAAAAGAGGTATCACGGAGTTGGTCACTCCCGGTGTCGACACTTCTGACAGTGGCATGGCCCGTAAGGGGAATGTGTTCTTGGCAGGTTTGCATTTCTCGAAAAAAGGTAGAGGCCGGACCGCTTCGCCTCTTGTGGGGGTGGCTTTCCTGGATATCACGACTGGGGAGTTTCTATGCACTCAGGGTTCGCCGGAGGAGGTGACAAAGATTCTGGCTGACTATGCCCCGGGGGAGGTGTTACGCCAAAATGGCACTAAGGAGACCTATGAGTCTATGAAGGGTTCTCTGAAATGTCCGGTCTTCGAGCTTGAGGATTGGGTATATACTGATCAGGCGGCTTCCGAACGTTTGCTTAAACATTTCGGCACCTCCTCTCTTAAGGGCTTCGGTGTGGCTGATATGCCTGCTGCCATAGTGGCGGCGGGATCTCTGCTACACTATCTTGACCTTACTCAACATAAGGATATAACTCACATCACGCGTCTGCAACGCATCGACGAGTCTAAGTCCATGCGACTGGATGCTTTCACAAAACGAAATCTGGAACTCCTCCGGCCTCTCTCTCCGGAGGGTGATTCGCTCCTGGGTGTGCTTGACAGGACTTGCACAAATATGGGCGCGCGTATGCTTGAGGCATGGCTAATGCGTCCGCTGATTGATATTGCCGCTATATCTACGCGTCTTGATATGGTGGAGAGACTCGTCTCGGATGAAAATATGAGAGATGCGCTCGTGCAAGCTCTCTCCCACATAGGCGACCTTCAGAAACTCATGTCGCGCATCTGCACACGCAAGGGAGGCGCGCGCGAATTACTCGCTTTGCGGTCAGCTCTTGACGGATGTCTTGTCTTGAAAAGAATCCTCGGAGAGTCGGAATGCGGGCCGCTCGTCTCTTTGGCGGAGACTATTGACCCTTGCGAGTCGCTGAGAAGCCATATTGCTACTTTAATCCGTGAAGATGCTGCCCTGAACCCTGATAAGGGTGCGGTGATAGCCGACGGTGTTGACCCCACTCTTGATGAATTAAGGGCGATTGCCTACAATTCTCGTGAGCAACTCATGGCTATCCGCGACCGCGAAGCGGAGGCTACCGGCATTACTTCTCTGAAAATCGGTTCTAACAATGTATTCGGATACTACCTGGAGGTGCGCAATACTCATCGGGATAAAGTGCCGGAGGGCTGGGTCAGGAAGCAGACTCTCGTCGATAAGGAACGTTATATCACTGAGGAACTTAAGGAGTTTGAACATAAAATCCTGACGGCTGCTGAACGAATCCGCGACATTGAGATGGATCTTCTGGAGAATGTGCTCGCTGAGGCCATTGCGAATGCAGCTCTTGTGCAGCGTGATTCGTTTGCCGCTGCATCGGCCGATGCATTGCTCTCTCTGGCACAAGTGGGGGCGGAGTATGGGTATGTGCGTCCTGTCGTCGACGACTCTTCGACCATCTATATCTCCGACGGACGCCATCCGGTCATTGAACGTCATCTGCCGCCGGGCGAGTCTTATGTAGCCAACTCTCTGGAGTTGGATTGTGACTCCTGCCAGATAATGATGATTACGGGTCCTAATATGAGCGGCAAGTCGGCTCTCTTGCGTCAGACGGCTCTGATTTGTATCATGGCGCAGGCAGGTTCGTTCGTGCCGGCCGGAGCGGCTCGTATCGGCATGGTGGATAAGGTGTTCACCCGTGTGGGGGCAAGTGACAATCTGGCTTCCGGTGAGTCTACTTTCATGGTTGAGATGAATGAGGCGGCCTCCATTCTCAACAATATGGGACCTCGCTCGCTGATTCTTTTCGACGAATTGGGTCGCGGCACATCCACTTATGATGGGATATCTATAGCATGGTCTATCGTGGTGCATATTCACAACAATGGCCGATGCCGTCCGCGCACTCTCTTCGCAACTCACTATCATGAGCTCAATGAGATGGAGAAGAGCTTCGAGCGGATCGTCAATTTCAATGTCTCTGTCAGGGAGATTGGCGGAAAAGTGGTGTTCCTGCGACGGCTCGTGAGGGGCGGCTCCGAGCATAGTTTCGGCATCCATGTGGCCCGGCTGGCGGGTATGCCGCCTTCTATCGTGAGAAGGGCTGATAAGGTGCTTGCCCAACTGGAGGCGGCTGCCGGCGCTGTGTCCACTCCGGTCGCTGTCGCTCATCCCGATGATATGCAACTTTCTATCTTCCAGCTCGACGACCCGCTGCTCTCGCAGGTGAGAGATAGAATCGTTAATCTTGATATTGACTCGCTGTCGCCTCGCGATGCCTTGGCCACTCTTTATGACCTGAAGGGGCTTATCACCGGCAAATAGATAATATCGACGCCCTCAACGGCGTTATCTCATTAATGAAGCTTTCTCTGTCAGCCCGTGTCCTCTCACGCTTTTTACCCTCCTCCGGATCTTCTCTCTCTCCGAAGGGGAGACGCGATGTGTCCGGCGTCCGCTCTTTGATCGCACTCTGCCTGTCGGTTATCCTGATTGCGTTCCTCACCGGATGCTCTACTAAAAAAAATACGGCTGCCTCTCGTAACTGGCAGGCCTTTACTACGCGCTATAACGTGTATTTCAACGGTTCGGAGCATTATAAGGAACAGCTGAAGACAATGGAGGACGCTTATGAGGATGACTATACGCGTACTCTCTTGACTCACCCGGCTGAGGCACGCGCCGACAACAAACTGCCGCAGCCTACGGGCGATTTCAAGCGTACGATTGAAAAGATGCAGAAAGCTATCCAACTGCATTCCATAAAGAAAAAACCGGCTAAGAAAAGTGGTTCGGCCAAGGAGAAGGCGTTCAGGGCTCGAGAGGAGTTCAATCCTTTCTTGCATAACGCATGGCTGACAATGGGGCGTGCTCAATTTATGAATGGTGATTTTCTGGGAGCCGCATCCACATTCTTCTATATCTCCAAGCATTTCTCCTGGCTCCCGAATGTCGTCACTGAGGCTCTGCTCTGGCAAGCGCGCTGTTATTGCGCGCTCGACTGGGCTTACGAAGCTGAGAATATCCTCCGGCGCGTAAAACCTAAGGATTTGACCAACAAAACATTGCGGAATCTTTTCGATCTCACGGAAGCTGACTATCTTATTCGTACAGAGAAGTATAAGGAGGCTGTCGCACCTCTTTCCAGAGCAGCAAAGGCTGCCTCGGGCAGTCAGAAGAATCGTCTCTACTTCCTTCTCGGACAGATCTATAATCTCATCGGCGATAAACGGCAGGCTTACGAGGCTTATAAGAAGGCTGGATCCGGTGCTTCTACCGCCTACCGAACGAAGTTTAACGCACGCATCAAACGCTCTGAGGTGTTCGAGGGATCGAATATAAAGGGCGAGGTGCGTTCGCTACGCTCCATGACCCGCTATGAACGCAACAAAGAGTATCTTGACCAGATATATTATGCCATTGGCAATCTTTATCTCTCGCGTCGTGACACGACTGAGGCTCTTAAGAATTATATTCTGGCCGTGGAAAAGTCTACTCGCTCGGGCATCGACAAGGCTCTCGCTCAGGTGGCCTTGGGTAATATCTATTTTGACAGGAGAGAATACGTAAAGGCTCAGCCGTGCTACTCTGAGGCTGTGCCTTTGTTGCCGGAATCTTTCCCGGATTATAAAACGCTAAAACGTCGTAGCGATGTGCTCGATGAGTTGGCTGTATATGCCGGCAATGTGGAGCTTCAGGATTCGCTGCTACGTCTCTCCAAACTCTCTCCGGAGGAAAAGGAGAATGTGTGTCAGCGACTGGTCGATGAACTTAAGAAAAGGGAAAAGGAGGAGGCGGAAAACGCTGAGCGTGAGAAACGGCTCGCGGAAGCCGAGACCAACCGTCCTGACATGGCCGGTCAGCAGTCTGCACCCACCTTCCAGACAAATGCCGACAAATCATGGTATTTCTACAATACTATGGCTAAAAATTCGGGTAAGACGGAATTCCAGCGTAAATGGGGTGCACGTAAACTCGAGGATGACTGGCGCCGCCGTAATAAGACGTCTTTCTCTTTCGATGATGAGACAGCTGACTCTGGTGAGAATACCGACAGCTCTGCCGCACCGGCCGATTCGCTCACCACTGAGCAGAAGGAGGCTCTTGACAGGGAAAATGACCCTCATTATATCGAATATTATCTCAAACAGATTCCGACTACGGAGGAGGAAATACGCACTGCGAATGATGTCATTCAGGAGGGACTGTATAATATGGGTGTCATTCTCAAGGATCGTCTTGAGGATTTCCCTGCTGCCCGCAAGGAGTTCCTGACTTTGGAAGACCGGTATCCTGACAATATATATCGTCTTGACGTATATTATAACCTCTATCTCATGGCTGTGCGCAATGACGATGAAGCGGAGGCCCGTATATGGCGTGATAAGATTATAGCGGAGTTCCCTGACTCTCCCTATGGGCAGGCTATGACCGACCCGGACTATTTCACCAACCTCAGGCGAATGAATCTCATTCAGGAGGAGAAATATCAGGAGGCTTACGATGCATATCTGTCCGACAATAATAGCCGAGTTCACGCTATCACGGCTGAGATGGAGAAGGATTATCCGCTCTCCAAGATTCTCCCGAAGTTCGTGTTTATCAATGCGCTTTCATATCTCACGGAGAAGGATTATGACAAATTCAAAGAGGGTCTGACCACTTTGCTTGAGAAATGGCCTGACACGGATATGACCGATATGGCGGGCGGTATCCTCAAAGGGCTTAAGGCGGGCAGAGTCCCGAATGCCGGTCTCAGCAACTCGCGTGGCATGCTTTGGGACATCCGTCTCACTGACAATCCTTCGGGCGAGGAGAACCCTCAGGGAGAGGCCAAATTTGAGACTGACCCCTCCAAACCGCAGTATCTTGTCTTTGCATTTCCCCGCGATTCAGTCAGTGCCAATCAGTTATTGTATGATGTGGCGCGGTTCAATTTCTCCTCTTTCGTGGTGAAGGATTTCGATCTCGAACAGATGTCTTTCTCCAATGTGGGGCTTCTAATCATAAAGGGATTTGCCAACATGAAGGAGCTTGAACATTACCGAAACGTAATGGCGCGTTCCGACTTCCGCCTCCCGGAGGGTGTGCGGCCCATCATGATCAGTAAGGCTAACTTTGACTTGCTGCTCCGCGAGGGACGTTCCTTTGAAGAATATTTCCGCTTTGAAGAGGAGGCGGCTGTGAAGGCTCGCGAAGAGGAGGTGCTCGGTGAGGAGATCCGGGAAGATACAGAAATACAGGCTGCCGAGGAAAATTCTCCGGAAGATATTGAGGAAGATATTGAGGAAGATATTGAGCCCGACGAACCTCTCCGGGAGTCTGCTCTGCCGGAAGAGGAAGCTTTGGAGGACCCGATAAATAATGAGGTTCCTTCGGAGGAGGAGTGACAAACCCTTAGGCTCTCGCACGTGTTATCTTTATACGTGGTGATAGGTCGTTGTGTGTCTTATCCCCACACGTACTCTAACCCCCTCATCCCGTAATATGGAAAAAATACTTTGGGCCGATGATGAAATCGACCTCCTGAAACCCCACATTCTCTTTCTCAAGACTAAGGGTTATGATGTCACCACTGTCTCTAATGGCCGTGATGCTCTTGATGCGCTTGATGCTGACTCTTTCTCGCTTATCTTGCTTGACGAAAATATGCCGGGCCTCTCCGGCCTGGAAACCCTCGCTCGCATTAATCAGTCTCACCCGGATGTGCCGGTCATAATGATCACCAAAAGTGAGGAGGAAAACATTATGAATCAAGCTATCGGCAATCTGATTGCCGACTATCTTATCAAACCGGTCAACCCCAATCAGATCCTTCTCTCCATTAAGAAGAATCTGCATAGCGGCGAACTGGTGGCAGCTCAGGCTACCAGTAACTATCAGCAAGAGTTTCAGAAAATCTCCTCTTTAATCAATATGGCGTCTTCTATCGATGACTGGATGGAGGTATATCGCCAACTCGTATACTGGGAGTTGCGACTCGCTGATACGGATAATTCAATGGGAGAGATGTTGCTTATGCAGAAACGCGATGCCAACTCCAATTTCTGCAAGTTTGTCAAACGCAACTATGAGGAGTGGGTCACCTCCGACAATCATCCGCTCATGAGTCATGAGATATTCAAGCGTCGCGTATTCCCGCTTCTCGACGAGGGGGAGAAGGTATGCTTCATCCTTATTGATAATTTCCGCCTTGACCAGTGGAGGATCATCCACCCTCTTCTGTCGGAGTGGTTCAACTCCACTGAAGAATTATACACCACTATTCTTCCCACTTCCACTCAGTATGCACGCAACGCCATCTTCGCAGGTCTTATGCCTCTGCAGATCGCCTCGATGTATCCTCAGCTGTGGGTAGAGGAGGATGAGGATGAAGGTCTGAATATCCATGAAAGCGAACTCATACGCACTCAACTCGAACGCTTCAGACGCAAGGAAAAATTCTCTTACAACAAACTCAATGACTCTAATGCCGGCGAGAAATTTATTGCCAAACTCAATAGTCTGCGCAATATTCCGCTGAATGTTGTGGTGCTCAATTTCATTGATATGCTCTCTCACGCCCGCACGGAGTCAAAGATGATCCGCGAACTCGCCAACTCGGATGCGGCCTATCGCTCGCTTACAGAGTCATGGTTTCGCCATTCTTCTGCTGTCGATATGTTCCGCAAACTCGCCGAAATGGGTTATAAGGTCATTGTCACTACCGATCATGGCACTATCCGTGTAGATAACCCCATTAAGGTGGTGGGCGACCGCAACACCAACACCAATCTCCGGTATAAGGTCGGCAAGAATCTCAGCTATAATCCCCGCCAAGTATATGAGATGAAGAATCCGAAGAAGTTCGGACTCCCGGCTCCCAACCTCTCCAGCTCGTTCATCTACGCCTGCAATGAGGATTTCTTCTCCTATCCCAACAATTATAATTACTACGTACAATACTACACCGGCACCTTCCAGCACGGAGGAATCTCTCTTCAGGAAATGCTTGTGCCGCTTGTCACTCTCACTCCGAAAGGATGACCGCCCAAGACCCCTGCTCTCAAAATCCTGTAATGCAGGGGTTAAGTAGCTGGTCAAATTAAACGCATATTATACGCTCTGGCGATTTTGAGCTGATTTGGCTACGGAGCGAAGGAGCGATGCGGGTATCGTGACTGAGTGACAAAGCCTAAGCGGCCAAAATCGACAAGCGGATGATATGCGAGATATACGACACCTGTTTTGACTTTTATTATATCGTTTTAATTTGAGCAGCTACTTATATAATAATAAAATAAGTAGCTAAGAAAAATTAATAATATGATAGATGCGCGATAATTTTGAGTCAGGTTGGCCGCGGAGCGAAGGAGCTTAGCGAGCTAAGCGACTGAGCGACAAGGTCAAGATGGCCAA
>JAAVFY010000040.1 GCA_014800515.1 Bacteroidales bacterium | reverse complement strand
AGTAGCTTTGAAAGTATCTTAATATGATATATGCGGCTAATTTTGGCCATCTTGACCTTGTCACTCAGTCGCTTAGCTCGCTAAGCTCCTTCGCTCCGCGGCCAACCTGACTCAAAATTATCGCGCATCTATCATATTATTAATTCTTCTTAGCTACTTAGGAGACTAAGCTCCAATAGCTAAGATAGCTATCAGGAAGGAAAAGAGCCGACAGAGATGTGGACAGTCGNCTCACACCGGGAGTGTGAGGAGGAAAGTCCGGGCAACATAGAGCAGCATATTNTCTAACGGAAAGCCGGGGGCGACCTCGGGGATAAGTGACAGAAAACGACCGCCGGAAGTCCTTTCACTTCTCAGCGAGANAGAGACAGACCTCCGGTAAGGGTGAAAAGGCGGGGTAAGAGCCCACCGGTCTNCCANGGCGACNTGTGGAGGCCGCACNTCCNATGNGTTGCAAGGCCAAATATACCGGCAGTTAAGGATTGCTCGTCCATTGCCGGGGGGTAGGCTGCTTGAGACGACGGGCAACCGTCGCCCTTAGATAAATGACTGTCAGCGGTCAGTGACCGTCACATAACCCGGCTTACAGCATCTCTGCCGGCTTTCCTTCCTTTCTTCTTTTCTCCCTCCCCTCACAATTTCCCTACCTTTCCGATCTCCCAATGCTCAAACCCTCNTGAATCTCGGAGTTCCCATACATCTCATCTAAAATCTAAAAAATCTCCTTTCCATGGCCCTGACAGATAAACTAAAGCAAGCTTACGACAAAGCCTTTTCCTTAGGAGAATATCTCTGGAGCGGCGTTTGGAGAGATCCCCGGCGCACAGTAGGAATAGGCATCATAAAGACCCTTAATCTGGCAGCCAGGTCATTCATGGACCGAGGNCTTCAAAACCGCTCCATGAGCTTGACCTACTCCACAGTCCTGGCCATCGTTCCGGCTCTTGCCCTCCTTTTCGCAATCGGACGCGGTTTCGGTTTTCAGAAGCTGCTCGAAAACCAACTGTATTCCTTCCTTCCTTCGCAACACAAAGCGATGGAGACAGCNCTGGGNTTTGTAGATTCCTATTTAAGTCAAAGTTCACAAGGAGTATTTGTCGGCATAGGTATCGTGATGTTGCTCTGGACCCTCATCTCCCTTCTCTCCACAATTGAAGAAGCCTTCAACAACGTCTGGGACATCAAGACCTCCCGCTCCATATATCAGAAAGTGACCGACTATATCGCCATCTGCCTTATTGTTCCGGTCCTTATGGTCTGCTCCGCNGGCGTCTCTATATTCGTCAATACGGTGCTTCAAAACGATATGCACCTTGCTTTTCTCTCTCCGCTCATCAATATCGGNCTGGAATTGACGCCGCTCTTTCTCTCCTGGCTTGCCCTTTCCCTTTCATATTTCCTGATACCAAATACAAAAGTAGACTTCAAATACGCAGCCATCTCAGGAGCTGTCAGCGCGATTCTCGTCACAATCGTACAGCTCCTTTTCGTCAATGGCCAGATCTACGTATCGAAATATAATGCCATATACGGTTCGTTCTCCTTCCTGCCCTTACTCCTGATATGGCTACAGCTTTCATGGCTTATTCTTTTGGCAGGATGTGTGCTGACATATTCGATGCAGAATGTATTTTCATTCAACTTNTTAGGTGATGTCAATAGCGTGGCNCCCAACTATACCAGAAAAGTGTCACTTGTAGTGGCAGCCGCTATCGTGAAGAATTATATGGATGGCAAGCAACCTCTCACACGCACACGCCTTGCCATTGATTACGATGTCCCCACGCGTATAGTCAGCCGTATATGCCATAGACTCAAAGAGGCCGGACTGATCTATTACGTCATGTTGTCAAAAGAGTCCATAGGGCTTGCCCCTGCCATCTCGCTCGATAATATGACGGTCGGCGAACTCTTCAAAAGACTTGACAATCTCGGAGAGTCAGACTTTATCCCTCGCTTTTCCGAAATCTATAAAGATATACTTAAAGAAGCCGACACATGGATTGCTGATAGTTACAAAACCGAAAATGGCGTTTTGCTAAAAAATATACCACTACCTTCTCCGGAGAATGTTGAGAAAGTATGCAGTAATTATGATTGAATGGATAAAAATGGCATAGTGCTAATTTTATATTGGTATAGGGTTTTATTTCATAGATAATTTGCTGATTTTTAAATATAAATATATGTAAAATCAGAGAGACGGCAAAACAATTTGCCGTCTCTTTTTGTTTCTGAGGTAAGCAGACTGTCGGATTTTACACCTGATTTCAGACGCTATCTCAGTCGTTGCGGGTTTGCAACTGAAGGCAGACGTGGCACGCCATGTCTCCGTACAAGGAAGGTGCCGTTTCAGTCGTTGGGGGTTATAAACCGACACCCAACAATAAATTAAGAATTTGTAAAAATAACTTCCGCAGAGATGAGTTATCTTAAATTTGACAAAAGTCTCATGATAAATCTGGAGCAGAGCCTTCCGAAGGAGATGCTCAGAACTAATAAGTCGGGTGCATATCATTGCACCACTATTGTGGGATGCAACACTCGTAAGCAACACGGCCTTCTCGTCATTCCCATTCCGGAGATGGACGATAAGGCGCATGTGTTGCTCTCTTCACTTGATGAGACTGTTATTCAGCACGGTGCTCCTTTCAATCTTGGCCTTCATCAATATGGCGACGGAATTTTCAGTCCCAACGGTCATAAGTATATCAGGGAGTTCAACTGCGAGACAGTCCCCACCGTCACATATCGGGTCGGCGGAGTCATCATGACGAAAGAAAAAATCTTTATCTCTCATGAGAATCGTCTGCTTATCAAGTATACTCTTCTGGAAGCTCATTCTCCCACGATACTACAGTTCAGGCCGTTTCTTGCCTTCCGNAACGCTAACGACCTTTGCATAGAGAACAGTGTCATAAACAAAAGCACCCGCGACGTGCCCAACGGGATCGCCACATGTCTCTACCATGGCTATCCGGAGCTTTTCATGCAGTTCTCCAAACCCGTGAAGTGGGTAGCTGACGGCCACTGGTACAANGGACTGGAATATTACAAGGACCGCGACCGTGGAATTCCCTATAAGGAAGATCTGTGGGTGCCCGGCTATTTTGAACTCCCCATTGAGAAAGGGGAGAGCATCATATTCTCAGCCTCTACCTTCCAGAGTGATCCCGCCTCTTTCTCTAAAATTTATGATGACGAATTGGAGAGCCGCACAAGTCGCACCTCTTTCTATAACTGCTTGAAAAATTCAGCTAAACAGTTCTATCTGAAGAATGAGCGCGGCATGTATCTCATGGCCGGTTATCCATGGTATAATGTCAGANGCCGTGACGAACTCATCGGCCTCCCCGGCTGCACTCTGGCGATTGACCGCGAGAACGACTATCATTTCATCCTCGATACATTCCTGAAAGCCCTGCAACGTTATCTTGACGAAGGATATGTAGACCGCACTATCACAGAAATCGACCTTCCCGACATACCGCTCTGGACGGTATGGACAATCCAGCAATACCGCCGTTATTACGGACGCACGGCTTGCCGTGAGAAATATGGCGAAACCGTGAAACGTATCGTGGAAGCGGTGCGTGCGGGGANAGTGCCCAACCTCACCCTGTCGGAAAATGGCCTTGTGGCCAGCGACGGCAAGAATTCTCCCGTCACATGGTTGTCCGCCTCTATCAACGGCCGACCGATTATCCCACGCTCCGGCTACATTCTGGAGTTCAACGCTCTTTGGTATAATGCCCTCCGGTTTCTGATCGCCTTATATGAGGATCAGGAAGGCTGGCATGACTACTGCGTTTCGCTTGANGCTCTCGCGAAGAAAGTAGGGGAGAGCTTTGTGAAGGTTTTCCTCAACGACTACGGTTATCTCTACGATTATGTAGATGGGAACTACACCGATCTGGAGGTGCGCCCCAACATGGCCATCGCAATAGGACTGGAATATTCGCCCCTCGACCGCCGTCAGCGTAAGAAAGTGCTTGACCTTTGCACCCGCGAACTCATGACGCCGAAGGGACTCAGATCCCTATCCCCGAAATCCCTTGCCTACAATCCCTCCTACGTGGGCGGCCCGCTCGAGCGCGAGCGAGCCGTGCATCAAGGCCCTGCGCGTCCATGGCTTTTCGGTTTTTATGCCGACGCTTATTTCAAGGTGTTCGGCGTCAGTGGAGTCGGTTTCATCGAGAGGATGCTCATCGGATATGAAGACGAGATGGTCGAGGGCTGCATAGGTTCTCTCTCCGAGATGTATGACGGTAATCCTCCTTACACAGGACGCGGAGCCGTCTCAACAGCCAAGAACGTTGGCGAGATTCTTCGGACTCTCCGCAATGTGAAGGCTATCAATATGAACTCAGAAAACGGAAATAAGGAATGAAGGCTTTAATGTTCGGATGGGAGTTCCCTCCCCATATTCTCGGCGGCCTCGGCACCGCCTCTTACGGTCTGACCAAGGGTATGCACGCCAACGGCGACATGGAGATTTCCTTCGTGATTCCTAAGCCGCATGGCGACGAGGAGAAAGGGTTCGCACAGATCATCGGTGCGTGTGACACTCCTGTAGCCTGGAGGGATGTCTCCTGGGATTATGTGCAGCATCGCATCGGCAACGTCATGAATCCGCAGCTCTATTTCGATCTGCGAGATCATATCTATGCCGACTTCAATTATATGCACCTTAACGACCTGGGCTGTATCGAATTCTCGGGACGTTATCCCGACAATCTTATTGAGGAGATCAATAATTATTCGATTGTGGCCGGTGTGATCGCTCGCACAGTGTATTGTGATATCATCCATTCTCATGATTGGCTCACATATCCCGCGGGTATACACGCCAAGAATGTCACCGGCAAACCGCTCGTGATTCATGTTCACGCCACAGATTTCGACCGTTCGCGCGGCAATGTCAACCCCACNGTTTTCGCTATCGAAAAAGACGGGATGGAGAATGCCGACCATATCATCTGTGTCTCCGAACTTACACGCCGCACGGTGATTGAGAAATACGGCATCAATCCTGATAAGGTGACTACCGTTCACAACGCTGTATATCCTCTCTCGCAGGAGTATCTTGACATTGAGCGCCATCCTTCGAAAGACAAGGTTGTGACCTTCCTCGGACGCATCACGATGCAGAAAGGTCCGGAATACTTCGTCGAAGCCGCCGCCAAGGTGCTTAAGAAGAATAAAAATGTGAGATTTGTCATGGCCGGAAGCGGCGACATGATGGACGATATGATTCGTCTGGCCGCCAAGCGAGGTATTGCTGACAGATTTCATTTCACCGGTTTTCTAAAGGGNAAGCAGGTCTATGAGATGTTGCGTGATTCCGATGTATATATAATGCCCTCGGTCTCGGAACCATTCGGCATATCGCCGCTCGAAGCTATGCAGATGGGAGTGCCCTCCATTATCTCTAAACAGAGCGGATGTGCGGAGATTCTCGATAACGTCATCAAGACTGACTATTGGGATATAGATGCCATGGCCGACGCCATTCATTCTATCATATCATATCCGGCTCTGCATGAGCAACTGAAGAATGACGGACTCAAGGAGATAGCCGGCATCACATGGGAAAAAGCCGGAAAAAAGGTGATCGACATCTATAAAAAGGTGTTGGAATCGCGTAAATAAAACTAAATATAGAACTGAAAACCATTGTAAGATATGAAATCGCTCTGCCTATATTTCAAGATACACCAGCCGAACCGACTGAAGCGCTATCGCTTCTTCGACATCGGCAACGACCATTATTATTATGACGATTTTGCCAACGATGAAATCGTGTCGCGTGTGGCTGCCCAAAGCTATATCCCTATGGCCGAGACGCTCCTCTCTATGATTGAGAACTCCAATCATAAATTTAAATGCGCCATCTCGATCACAGGTATCGCCATCGAGCAGCTCCAGGTGTATGTGCCTGAGTTTATTGATATTCTCAAAAAACTCGCTGCCACAGGTTGCGTGGAGTTTATGAGCGAGACCTATTCCCACTCCCTTGCCTCCATCGAGGCACCTGAGGAATTTCTCAGAAGTGTGAAAGCTCATGATGACATGGTGCGCAACGTGTTTGGTGTCACCCCGGTGACTTTCATGAACACAGAGCTAATCTACGACGATGAAGTGGCGCTCCTGGTCAAGAACATGGGTTTCCCGGCAGCCGTCACCGAGGGTGCGAAGCACGTGTTGGGTTGGAAGTCGCCCAACTATGTCTATTGTGCCGCCTCAGCACCCAAGTTGAAACTCCTCCTTTCAAACGATAAATTAGCAGAAGACATTTCGGAGAATTTCAATAATCCCGGCTGGGATGAATTCCCCCTCACTGCCGATAAATATATGCGATGGATCGCTGCCCTTCCGGAGGAGGAGCAGGTGGTCAATCTCGTATTCTCCATGGACACTTTCGGCACCTTCCTTCCCGCCGAGACCGGCATCTTCGATTTTATGAAAGCCCTGCCGAGATTTGCCGCCGAGTTGGGAGTGGAATTTAGTATGCCGAGTGAAATCGTGCGCCATCTGAAACCTGTCGGCGAACTCTCCATTCCCTATCCGGTATCTCACGTTGATGAAGCTCGCGATGTGTCGGCATGGCGCGGCAATTCCCTGCAAAGAGAAGCCCTTGACAAACTCTACGCCGTCGCCGAGAGAGTAGCCCTCTGCTCGGACCGCAAACTGAAGCAAGACTGGGAATACCTCCAGAGCTCCGACCATTTCTACTATATGAGCACCAAGAATAAAGCTGACGGAGCCTCGCATGCCGCCTTCTCCCCCTACGATTCCCCCTTCGCCGCTTTCACGAATTACATGAATGTGCTCGCCGACTTCCTCGTCAGAGTCGACGAACAATATCCCGACTCCATCGACAACGAAGAACTCAACTCCCTGCTCCTCACTATCCGCAACCAATCCGGTGAGATCAACGAGCTGAAGAAAGAGGTAGAGAGTCTGCGCAACAATCTCCTGCACGATGATGAAACCTCCCTCCCTATGGTCGAGACTCCCGAGGAGCGAAAAGCCGCTGAGGCTGCCACTAAGAAAAAGAAATAAATAAGTAGCTAAGAAAAATTAATAATATGATAGATGCGCGATAATTTTGAGTCAGGTTGGCCGCGGAGCGAAGGAGCTTAGCGAGCTAAGCGACTGAGTGACAAGGTCAAGATGGCCAAAATTAGCCGCATA
>JAAVFY010000039.1 GCA_014800515.1 Bacteroidales bacterium | reverse complement strand
CGTAGTTGGTTTGAGAAAACCCGACATTGAATTGCAAGAATAAAATAAAGAGTGTTAAGATCCTATTATAGTGTGAAATAGTTGTCTTTTTATTCATTGATTATCTTTTGTTATTTAAACAAAGAAAAGGAATATATTATATTGATGGTTATCAAACGCTTTTTTTGTTAAAGGGCACTTCTCTGCTCTTCATACTCAAGTTCGTTGCCGACAAAATTTGTATGTACTTTCTTACCTCCCGAGAAATACCAAACGGCGGAGAGTCCCAGATAGCCATCGGGTGTAGTAAATTTCTGTCTGATAATTTCAGTATCGACAAGGCGGTCAAGCACGCGGCGACGGCCCAGTGCTATAAAATCAGCGTAAATCAATATTCTGTCGTTGCATAGATATTTATATGCCGAACCTCCTACCTGATAGACTGTATGATAAGTCCAGCTGTAGTTTCTGAAACTTGGTTCCACAAAACCAAAAACTCCCAGTCCCCAGCCTCGAGGTAATGTGATTGTGTTGTCCAAGCGGAAGAATGTATGACATTGCAAGCCATCGTAATAATTACCATCCATTTCCATATTCTCGAAAATGCCTTTCACGGATGCGGATAATTTAAGTTTCCATACCTTGAAAGGGGTATGCGTAAACTGGGCATACAGTAGGAATGCATTCTGATTGCGTCGGGAATTGACAGGGCTTGTGCAAAATACATCCTTCCCCTCCGTTTTAAGAGTGCGCCAATAAATATCGTTGTGCGTATTTTCATACATTGCGGAGAAGCTCACCATAGAATCCCACAAAGAAAGGGAAGTACGTATACGATGCTCCTCCGGTGCCTTCAGGTTCGGGTTCCCGATTCTGAGATTGTGGGAATCTTCCCATACCGTTATATTTGAAATCGCATCGTATGGAATGTCAAAGAGATTATGGGAATATGAAAGCGAGACGGAATTATTGCCTTTTGTACCGAATGGAAGTGTTAGATGTAATGTAGGATTTACGGCGTTTTGCGAGCTTTTTACCGACGGACTATATTCAGACTTATACCTGATATGGTTTAACTGCCAGTTGACGCCTGCATAATATTTAATCCTGCTAAAGGATCCCCTCGCCTCAACATAAAAAAGAGGTGTTATGCCTTCACATACCTCTTTTCGGAAATTCAGGTCAGGGATATCCTCCTCTCTTTTCTTGTTGTAGATCACATTTAACCTGCCACCCCACTCCAGATTATGGGATTCTGCTATATCTTTGGAAAACATGAGATGAAACCTTGCAAGGTTGTCATGGCTGCGGATTCTGAAATCAGACTCCTGAATGCCGTCAATGCCGTATGTTTGATGAATCTTGGAATGACGATTAAGATAATCGAGAGTGACGTCTAAGGATAGTCCGCTTTGAGTAGTGTGTTCGAATTCAAGTGCTATTGAGTTACGTAAGATTCCGGAATGTCCTGACATTCCGGAAGAGAGTATTCCTTCGGATCCTTGTAATGGTGACGATAACGACTCCGGAAACATATTGGAAAGAACTATTCCATAGCTTAATCGAAGTGCGCTTGCTGATGAATAATCATAGGATAAACTCAGACGACTCTGGAAAGAGTTTGTGTTGTTAATGTTTTTATAGTTGAAGTCATTATATGGCTTGTCTAAAATGTATGAATAGGATCCCTTGTCTTGTACATTGGAATGGCTGAAATAAGGGGTAAGGAGATAGCCTACCTTGTCAATTTTTCCACGGATTATGCCTCCTGTGCCTTCCATGAAAAGTCCGTTGTCACGAGCGAAGGCACAATTGGCGCGGACCGAACCGTAAAAACCTTTTAACTTAGGAGTCTTTAGCTTGATGCGTATAATGCCTCCGGTGTCGTTGGCAGAGTTGGAAGCACCGGAAATGTATTTAATCTCAACCCTGGAGATATATTCAGCAGGAATACGTTTCAGTTCTTCCTTATCCGTGATTTCCATATCGTCAATAAAGATATGGGAAGCCGGAATGCCTTGAATCTGCAAGACATCCCGGTCGGTTGAAATATCCGGAAGAAACGCAAGTGCCTCCCATCCGGTATGACCCTTGACTATATCTTCTCCTTCAAGATTCGTGATGTATCCTTCCGGGGTAGTGACGATTCTTGAAGCAACAATCTCAAATTCCTGTAAATCCTTGTAAAGACTGACTGTGTCATTTTTACAATTTGAAGATTCCTCCTTATAATCAGTGGATTGTGATTTTAAAGTACTTTCAGATGTACCCGCATCTATATCAAGATATAAAAAGAATATGATTATGCTAAAAACAACCCATCTCATACTCATACGGTTTTATTGATTGAAGAATACAGGATACTTGTGGCTTTCAAGTCCGAAATATATGAGTATCCTAATATCCGGAGAGTCATGGTTTCGAAAAGCTTCATTGAAAATTTTGTAGACAGATGAAGTGAACAAAACCTATCCTGTTGCAAAGATAATAAATAAATTTGAAAAATTGTATAGTTTCGGTCTCTTAAATGACTGTTTCTGTCGCATAAGAGATTATTGTTGCCGGTATCTGATTTCAAGACCGTTTTTGGGGTGAATCTTGAATTTTTTTGATAGATTTAACCTGTATCCTTCTGTCAGAAATATGGTGTCGTTCCGCATTTTTAGGGTTATGTCTTCACCATTATAGAAAACCTGTAACTTCACAGTGTCGCGGACCTCTTTCGGCAGTACTGATGTGTCGATGCGTATTTTGGCAGGTGTCATGAAAGCGACGTAATCGTCTCGTGAGGCGGTGCGCAGCGTATCAGTCATCGGCCATAGATAGTCGTGAGAATCCCACTCGGTTTCCAATCCACCCGCTTCCTCAAATGAAATATAAAGAGGTAAATCCGTTTTGTTGTCTTTATCTACGCAAGTCCTACCCTCCATGCTCTTCGGATAATCTCTATATAACAAATATGGTGATATACCATAGGCTTCAATCCAGGGAATATTATTGGTTCCGAATTGATCTTTTGGAGCGAATAGGGCGTATTCGGGTATGTATAGGTTATCCAAAATCAAACCCAGAAAGACCACATTACATCCGGCGAAAGCATCTTTCCCTATAAGCATATCATCATCATTGATAAGGACTATCCTTATTGCGCAATCCTTAAATGCAGCTCTTTCAATATATTTGATATTTTCAAGATTCACCTCCGAAAGATGGACACACCCCTCGAAGGCTCCCTGACTGATTGTGTTCAGTGATTTCGGGAGCCTGACGCGCTCAAGGGCGGTGTATGCGAAAGCCCATTGCCCGATATGTTCGAGAGAATCGGGAAGATTGACGTGGCGGAGCCGGGGAAATCCGACGAAAGCATGATCTCCGATCTTCCTTATGCTTCCAGGCAGGGTGATGCTGTCCGGAGAGATCGCTGCGGCCGGCCAGAGGCAATAGGGGGCGATATTTGTTATCCTGCAGCGGGCGTCTTCATAGGTCACGGACTCGGGAAATGAGTTGCCGGAAAACTCCGTCACTCCCACGAGAGTGGCGGTCGAGGAGAGTGGGTCTATACTGCAGATCACTCCGTTTTCCATGACACAAGGATTCTGCTTGAATTTTGATACCGCCATCACGGATGGAAAGAATGTCATCCATACGAGCAGATATGCGATGATTCGTGCGGTAGATATATTTTTTCTCATTCTTCCAATATAATTTTTATTCTGTTGTATATAGGTTCGGCCCCCGAGATGTAGCCTTCGTTGTCAAAAGGTTTTCCATACCATATTGTGAAGGAATCGTCAACCAAAGAGTCAGTGATATCTATGTCATTATACGTCACCCTCAGACTCTTCTTCTTGTTTTCAGGCAGTGAGGAGGTGTCCATCCTGAATTTTACCGGATAGGAAATATGCAGTGTGCCGTCTGCGGGTTCTGGCTCAGACTCAGGTAGCGGGGCTTCCGTTTCCCGGTCTTTCCGTTCATTCTCAGCCCGGGGATTGTTGATCAAGAATCTGTCGGTTTCATATTTGTATACAGGTTGTGAATTCTTTGTCTCGCTTCCGGATCTTGAATTTTCAGATTCCTTCTTTCTATTTTTTCCGGTAAGNGCCCAGAGGTCGATACCCGGTTCCCATAACCCCTCCTTTTCGCCCGTCTCCTCAAAAGAGAAGTAAAGCGGCACTGGACTTGATTCGAGGTGAATCATGGCGCGGTTGTCGAATACCTCCGGCATATCCGACTGATACTTCGCGGTAATCTCCGGCCTCAGAAATTCGGAGCTACAAGCCAAGTATGGGATGTCAAGCGGACCGAAGGTATCTGCAAAATCAATTATGGGGTTAATATCCAATGAAGAGAGCTGCAGGAAGGACAGACGATATTTATCTGATAGTTCCACTTTGAAAGCCTTCTTTCCGATAATTCTGGTTTCCTTTGGAATCCTGACCCATTTTAGATTCTTACAATCCATAAAAGCGTTAGCTCCGATAAACTGTACCTTCCCCAAATCAAGATTCTCCATGTGGCACTGCTTAAAAGCCTTTTTTTCAATCTCGATAACGGAAGGAGGAATTATAATATCATTGATGTAATTATTATAAAATGCATCACTACCTATTGATTCAAGAGTATTTGGAAGTTTAAGATAACGGAGATTAGGGTATTTGGTTCGAGACGTTTTGTGAGAATTAACCGTAAAATTATGGCCGATAATCCTAATTCCTTCCGGGATAATAAGTGTATCGGGTCTCATTACTTGCCATTCAGGCCATTCTATACGCTGCATCACAGGCAATATGGTATGAATGGGATAGTCAGTGCCATCTATGATGATATGATTTGGAAACGTATTGTCCGTGATTCTCTTTACAGCTATTATCTGTACTTCTTCTGTCACGGGATTCCTATATACCACAATATCATCATTTTCAAACACATTGGGATCCTCACGATTGTAGTAGGTTTGAGAAAATCCAATATTAAATAGTAAGATGTATATTAATAGAAATATGATTCGATTATAAAATGAGTGATTATTCTTACTTTCCATTTTTTATGTATATGTTTATATATAATGTGATTGGGTTTTGTTATAATGTTGTGACTGTTCTTTTTATAGTTGAGATATTATGTGTTTCAACTAAGGATGTTTTTTTTGATATGTGTGAATTTCTATAGATCAAGTAGTTTTTTTGAGATGAGATAAGAATTAAATATGTTTAATTTTTACTTCTTTATTCGTAACAAAAGAGAAGATGAGACTAATATGACTTTATAATATCCTGTTAAAGACAGTGAATTTATATCGTAGCTATTTTGTCAAGACTAAAAATTTAATTAATATTTTTTTTCAAGACTGATATTGATGTATTAAGTTGTCTTTGACCGGGAAAGTTAAGTTCTATTAGTTATAGTTCGATAAATTAAATATATTCCTTAGAAACTATTTAATTTATCGAACTAATAAATGGATCAATGTATTGATATTAAGTAGCTAAGAAAAATTAATAATATGATAGATACGCGATAATTTTGAGTCAGGTTGGCCGCGGAGCGAAGGAGCTTAGCGAGCTAAGCGACTGAGAGACAAGGTCAAGATGACCAAGATTAGCCGCATATATCATATTAAGATACTTTCAAAGCTACGGAGTTATTATATCGTTTAATTTTTCTTAGCTACTTAATTCCGAGAATTTATAGTGAATTATTGAATTATGAAATAGTGTTGTAATTTTGTGTAATCATCCCATCCACTCGGAATTGATAGACCATTGGTAGTTGTACTGTATGGTGGCAAAACATTCATTCTGGAAGAAGAAATGGGATTATAGAAAAATCCATTGGAGTGATCTTTTTGGCCCCATACACAATGTACATAATAGAATGTTGCTGAAGAGTATGTGGGAGGTATGGTGGGGGAAGATACAATTAAAGTGTTGCTAGCTATGCCGTCAATTATAAATATATGGCCATCTGTAGGATTAAAATTTAAAACAAATTCTCCATTTTTTTCTTCACTTTTGCCAAAAACGGAGCTGATAATAAATGGAGTATTATGGTTTTCCAGAAGTGCCTTAGCTCCTTGTAAATTATAAGTTCTCTCGTTACATTTTGAAAACCCTAATTTCTTGATTGTATTTATAATGTTTAATGTTGTATCTATGGTACTATTTCCTTCTTTGTATCTCATATCGAGAAGGTCTTTTGAACCTAAATATGCAAGAAATTTTGCAAGTATTTTCATTGATGCACTATTCGTTGGTAGGGCTTGTCGCAGATTTGACCAATTTAAAGTTATAGTCTCTGTATTCTTGTTTTCTGTAAATGAGAATTTTTCTGGGATACCATACCAAGAACAGATTTGTGCTACTGAAAGCGCTGCACATCCAACGGGGTACTTGTTAGGACAATATTCGTTATAGGGTTCATTTTGATTCCATAAACTTACTTGGTCAGACAAAAGGGGGTTAACTATAATTGTAAATTTATTTGTCAGTTCAGATGTGTTCTCGAGATTAAGTAGAGTGTCTCCTGTATCTAAATTGTCAGCCTCCTGCTGCAGGAGGGTATTGAAGAAATAGGATAGCGTCGGGTTTGTCACTGTGTCTGCAAGTGCGATATGCCCTGAAGTGGAGAAGGCATACACGGGAAGGAGACGGTCATCGGCTGACAAAACGGCGAATCCGGAGTTGTCGGCGAAGTTGACGATGTAGTAGGGTGCCACTTCCTCAGATGAGCGTGTCTGATTCCTTACAGTGAGTGTTTCAAAATTGGAGACCAAGGGAAGGACTGAAGATCTTGTGGTGCCCGCTGCCTCATTGTAATAAGGCATAAGATTGATGAGTGCCTGGTCGAGGGAGACATAATGTCCCTGATCAACTGTTTCCGTTGTGGAATCGTTGATCTCCAAGTCCTCCTGCGAACATCCCGTGAGTGCTGCTCCGGCAAGCACTACGAGCATGAAAAGAAATAGTTTTTTCATGGTGTGAATAACGTTAAGTGTTAACGTATGTTTGAATGGGTCACGAAAAGCTTCATGAGAAAAACTTGTAGAAAGATGAAGAGAACAAGACTTATTCAATTGCAAAGATAATAGGAAAATTTGAAATATTCAAGCCTGATGACAAAATTCTTTTTTGTAAATGTCTGTTCCGAATGAGGGCAACGTAGAAACAATCAAATTGATATAATTTATGCAAATCCGTTATTGCGTAGCTGCGTATGTGTTCATTTCGGATAGGTGTGAGGATTGGAAATGCGGAGACCCCGTCCGTAGGACGAGGTCTCTGATGATTCAGGCTGTAATGAGAGGGAGATTTGATTCCCGGAGTAGAGCGTATTGTCAGAAGATAACCTGCAGACGGGCCATGAAGCCGTTGACACTTGTGGACGGAGCTCCCGTGCGGTCCCACGTGTGGGTATAGCTGTAGTGCAGACGGGCGAGCATGTATTTGTTGATATAGTAGTTGAAGGTGACGGACAGATCATTCATGCGTCCGCCGAATACTCCGGCCGATGCGTCTGACAGGGTGACGTATGTGTAGTTGGCCACAACCTCGAGTGTGCCTTTGGAGGGTGTCGCAAGACCGCCGTCGAGCATCGAGTAAGCGTAATTCTTATCGCCGAAGAGGAGGCCGCGAACTGTGGCGTATGCTCCCTGGCCGGTGAACGAATGGAGGTTGTGACGACGGTTGACACGCTGATAATAGTACTGCGACTCAAGTGCTACCGGTCCGTGGGAGATCAGAAGTTCGGGAGTGAACTTCCAGAGGTTCATGGCGTTGTCAACCACGGCATTGAGGGCCGTAACCTGTGCCACGCGGGTCGGGAAATTGCTCTTGAAGGTGAAGGAATCGTGTTCATCGGGATCGCCGGACCGCTGAGGGGTGCCGAAGGCTCCTGACATACCCACCTGGAAGTTTGTGCCGTCGTTGTGCAGCGGACGCCACACCTGACGCGTACGGAAACCGTAACCCTCCTTGGTGAACTGTGTCGGGGCAAGGATCACTGTCGTGGCGCTCGGTTCGGCGTGTGCGCTCACGGTGCCTAAATATTTGTCGTAGCTGGCTTCATACATTACGCCTATCTGACGGGAATCGTTGAAGACGGCGTTGGCTACGGGTTCCTCCATCGTGGGCTTCATTGAACTTGAAGTGGCGCTCTGAAGACCGTACTGGTGGATGAACGAGCCTACACGGATAAGGTTGGCGTCGTTGAAATCATATTCAAAGAAGAGGTCTTTGAGACCCACCTTGTTATAGGCGAATCCTACATCGATCTTTGCTTTCCATTTTCCATACTGCATCTTGACGCCGAGACGTGCGTCGGGAATAGCCACGCCGTCCTTGAACAACTCTTTCTGCGGCGAGGCGTAGAGAGCTCCGTCAAGCAGAATGCGTCCTGTGGGATTGATCTTGAACTTGGGTTCGGTGTTTTCTTCCTGTGCGTAGAGGGCCTGTGAGCCGGCGAGCAGAAGCAGGGAAGCAAATAGGGCAGATGTTTTCATAGTGGATGGAATTAAGAAATGAATATGGGGAAGTGGAAGAATATATCCGCTATCCGACGTGTAGCCGGATAGCGGCTTTAGTCAGTGGGATGTGTGTCAGTGTGTGCGGTGAGTCTTCTTGCCGGGTTTCACTTTTCCGGCTTTCTTCAGACCTGCAAATTCCTTCTTGGCTTTCTCGAGTTGCTTGTTGAAGCCTTCGTCGGAATGTAGGGCGGCCACGGCGCCGGCGGCCACAATGCGTCCGGCATCGACATCGCTCTGGAAATGATAACCGCAGATCACGCGGCTTTCGCCCATCTGGAATCCGCGCTCGAGAATTTCATCTATGCGATCGGGATTTATTTCAGAAAGTACAAGAGCTGTGGCCCAGCCGATGGCTGTATGGCCGGAGGGATACGAACCGTTGGTGGAGAGTTCTTCCTGCTGCTCGGGATTGCAGGTCATCTCATCAAACCATGCAAAGGGGCGTGTGCGGTTGTAGTGGTCTTTGGCAGCGCGTGTGGAAAGGTCGCCGGCGTCTTCACGCATACCGACTACAAGCCGATATATTTCGGGGGTACCGTCTTTTGTGATGTCAATTCCGAAAGCTTCCGAGAAGGCTCGCGGCACTCCGTCGCCACCTACGCGTGCATCCTGAAACGCCTGCTCTCCACGCTCTGTCTTACGAAGGGATTTTCCCCATTCGTAGCGGGCCTTGTCATACATGAACTGGATTGAACCCGCATCCGGAGGAGGGGGAAGTAGTTCAAGACTGTTGGCCACATCGTCTATCTGTAGAAAATAGAGGTCCGGATTGGTGCGATGGTCTTTGATCTTGGTTTCGGTCTGTGCTTGTGTGCCAAATGACAGAAGTCCTGCAAGAAGCAGGAAAGCTGTGGTGTAGAGTTGCTTCATAGGGTATCTTTTTAAGGTTTCTTTATCGCCGGTGAAGCGACAGAAGGGAAATATAGTACTTTTGTCAAGTTTTATGATTCTATAACATTTGTTTACTCTCTTTTGTTTCGGAAGGTCGGTATAATAATGCTATTTTATTGATTATGAGTGGGGTATGGCGGAAAGTAAATTGCGCCCACACCTGCCGTCTCGCGTTTTTCAAGCGATTCCGGTCAAAGTGGGCGCGATATATGGCGTGCTTCTATCGGCTTGTTTTCCTTCGGGTCAGAGGGCGGATGGGAGTTCGGATATATCCTCCACACGTGCTGTGATTTGGCCGCTGCCGTCGATCACGAAGACGGTCGGGAGGGTTCTGACATTATATTGCAGCAGGTGGGATGATTGTGCGCCTTCAGGATCATAGACCGTGGTCCATGGGAGATTGCGCGCGCCTTCTCGCCATTCATACTGGTCGGCATCAAGACTGACGTGATATACTGACAATCCCCGTGTGCTTGCCAGCTGTCGCAGATGTCGGTTGAATTCCGGCGAATCCGCCTGATTCATCAGTGTGAACACAAGCAGGGTCTTTGTCCCCTTCCCGGCCACTTCCGACAAGCTCGTCTCGCGTCCGTTTTCATCCGGAAGAGTAATGTCAAGATAACCTATCTGCTCAGCCTGCACGGTGCGTGTCACTCCCTTCGATTCCTGACGGCGACGGAGCCCTTCGCGGGCGGCGGCTTCAAGAAGACGGGTGCGTGGGTCGTCAGGACGGAATTGCTTGAAACTGCTTGCCACGGCCGCCACATATCTGGCAGCGTCAGGATCCGCAGTGTCGAAAAGAGGGCGCCCGTCAACGGTCTTTGTCAGAATATAATAGCTCATTACTGCTCCGCGCGCGTTTTGCAGATAGCGGGTGTAGACTCCGCGTCTGAACTCTTCAAGACTCTTCGCATCCGGATGAAGACCGAGCGCATGCACCTCTTTCTCGAATTTTTCCATCTGCAATGCCTGATCGCTTCCGGAGAGGGAGAAATGAGTGCCGAACCCTTTAAGATCGCCGTTGACCGTGATGGTCTCTGTGGAATCCACTGGGATATAGACCCATTCATCTCCGGCTCCTATCCTGTAGATCTCGGGGGAGGATGGGGCTATGTGAGAGATAGAGAAATTGCCGTTGCTGTCGGTGCGGGTAGAATCGACAGTCTGCCAGCGGCCGGAATAATCCGCCTTCTCAAGGATTATCTTCTCTTTCTCCGCCCCGGCGAGTGTGCCGGCCACCTTAAACTCCTTGTCACGACACCCCGTGGCGGCGAGTGTCAGTATGGCGACAACCCCCCAGGAAAGGAGGGGACGGGTAATATTACGTGGGTTCATTTCGTTCTTCTATTGTTTTCATCTGCAAAATTACCACAATAATTAAAGATATAAGGCAAGTTCAGATTTTTTTCACTAAATTTGCGATTACTTTTGACCCCTTCCCACAAAAAATGGTGACGCAGGAGGCCTGATTCCGGATATCTGACTCTGTTTCGCCCTTGCTGTGACATTTTTTTGAGCAGGAGTCGTTATACTCCGACGAAGAAAAACAATAAAGATTTTTATGTTACAACCTATCAAGAAGACCATCGAGCTGGGCGACGGCCGCACGATCACTATCGAGACCGGAAAGCTCGCCAAACAAGCCGATGGCGCTGTCGAGGTGCGCATGGGCAACACCATGCTTCTCGCCACAGTCTGCTCCGCGCAGGATGCCAATGAGGGTGTGGATTTCATGCCTCTGACTGTGGAATACAAAGAAAAATATGCCTCTATCGGTCGTTATCCGGGCGGTTTCCTGAAGCGTGAGGGCCGTGCGTCCGACTATGAGATTCTCACCTCCCGCCTTGTCGACCGTGTGCTCCGTCCGCTTTTCCCCGACAACTATCATGCTGAGACATTCGTAAATGTCACTCTATACTCGGCCGGTGCCGATGAGGCTCCCGATGCGCTTGCCGGCATAGCTGCCTCGGCTGCCCTTGCTGTCAGCGACATCCCTTTCAACGGCCCTATCTCCGAGGTGCGCGTGGCGCGTGTCGACGGCCGGTGGGTCATCAATCCCTCTTTCGAACAGATCGAACGTAGCGATATCGAGCTTATGGTCGGTGCTACTTACGACAATATCATGATGGTGGAGGGCGAGATGAACGAAGTGTCCGAAGCCGAACTCCTGGAGGCTCTCAAGGTGGCTCACGAGGAGATCAAGAAGCATTGCCTCGTGCAGATGGAGCTTATGAAGGAAGCCGGCAAGGAGGTGAAGCGCGAATATAATCACGAGGTCAACGACGACGATCTGCGTCGTGACGTGGCCGAAAAATGTTATGACAAGGCTTACGCCATTGCCAAAGCCGGCAGTGCCGACAAGCACTGGCGCAACGATAGCTTCAAAGCCATTCGCGACGAATATATCGAGAATCTGCCTCCCATGACTGAGGAGCAGCTCGAAAATTATACAGAAGAACAGCGTATCGCGATGGTGAAGCGCTACTATCACGACGTGGAGAAAGAAGCCATGCGCCGCTGTGTGCTCGATGAGGGTATCCGTCTTGACGGACGTAAGACCACTGATATCCGTCCTATCTGGTGTGAGGTGGATTATCTTCCAGGTCCTCACGGCACAGCCGTGTTTACCCGCGGAGAGACGCAGGCTCTCGTGACTGCTACTCTCGGCACAACTCTCGATGAGAAAATTATCGACGACGTGCTCAATCAGAGCAAGGAGCGTTTCCTGCTCCACTATAACTTCCCTCCCTTCTCTACCGGTGAGGCCCGTCCGCAGAGGGGTGTCGGCCGCCGCGAGGTGGGACATGGCAATCTGGCTCACCGCGCTCTCAAGCGTATGTTCCCGGATGGATTCCCCTACACCTGCCGTATCGTTTCCGATATTCTCGAAAGCAACGGGTCTTCCTCGATGGCCACTGTCTGCGGCGGCACGCTCGCTCTGCTTGATGCCGGTGTGAAGATGAAGCGTCCTGTGGCCGGTGTGGCTATGGGTCTTATCTCCGATAAAGATAATGTGAAGTATGCCGTGCTCTCCGATATTCTCGGTGATGAGGATCATCTCGGCGACATGGACTTCAAGGTGACGGGTACCACCAAGGGTATCACTGCCACTCAGATGGATATTAAGGTTGACGGTCTCAGCTACGAGGTGCTTGAGAAGGCTCTCGACCAGGCCCGGGAGGGACGTCTGCACATCCTCAACATCATCAACGAGACTATCCCCGAGGCTCGCGAGGACTATAAGCCTCATGTGCCGCGTCTGGTGACGCTCGAGATTCCGAAGGAAATGATCGGTGCTGTCATCGGCCCGCAGGGTAAGGTGATTCAGGGTATTCAGGAGGAGACCGGCACTGTCATCTCAATCGATGAGGACGAGAAGCTCGGAATTGGCAAAGTGGAGATCGCATCCAAGGATAAGGAAAGCATCGACAAGGCTCTTGCCAAAATCAAGGCTATCGTGGCTCAGCCCGAGGAGGGTGAAGTATATGAAGGCACTGTGCGTTCTATCCTCGACTTCGGCGCTTTCGTGGAGTTCATGCCGGGGCGTGACGGCCTGCTGCATATAAGCGAGATTTCATGGAATCGTCTTGACTCCATGGATCAGAGTGGATTGAAGGAGGGCGACATGGTGAATGTGAAGCTTATCGAGATCGACAAGAAGACCGGTAAGTATCGTCTCTCGATGCGTGTGCTCACTCCCAAGCCCGAGGGCTATGTGGAGCGTGAGGCGCGTCCGCGTCGCGAAGGCGGCGACAGAGGCCCGCGCCGTGATGGCGACCGCGGTCCGCGCCGCGAGGGGGGTGACAGAGGTCCGCGTCGCGAAGGCGGCGACAGAGGCCCGCGCCGTGATGGTGATCGCGGTCCGCGTCAGCCCCGCGAACCCCGCAACTGATTATGACCTTTAAATAATATACGGAGGGTGTGTCTGCCATTGTTGAGACACACCCTCCTCTTTTTTATTCCTCAATTCTTCCCTTCTTTCTGACAATGATTCTTAAGAATCAATCTCTCAATCCATTGTCGCCGCTTGAGAGAGAGACGCTCTTATCGGCATGTTGGCGTGCCCGGCCTTTTGAGAAATTGTAGGAAATACTGAGGTTGAGATAATTTCTCATACTCCGGTCAATGCTCTCTGTGTGCATCGAGAATATCGGTGTCAGACACTCTGTTTTTGTCTTTCCTGAATTATACCAGGACCCTGTTATGCTCCATCCTTTGTGAACCCACGTGAGGCTCCCTCCGAATGATAGCTTCTGAGAATATGTGAAGTCTCCGTTTACATTGTCTCGCGTCTTATCAAGGGCAAATGTGAGATACCATTCTCTCCACACTCCCATTATGTTCAGTCCGGCAGCCCATGAACCCTTGCTGATATGGGAGAGGGGAGTGTGATGCCTGTAGTATATGGCCTGAAGATTTGGAGTGACATAAAGCCATTGCAGCGGATTCCAGCGGCCATATAGCTGTGCGAAGACATTGTTGGCATGGCCTATATTTTGCAACTGTGACAATATCAGGCCGGAATCTTCTGCAATAACTCTGGCAGTGGCGTTCCATGTGTGCTGATTGGCTACATAAAGGGACACGAAATTTCTCCCGTCGCGGGTGTAATATTGCAGGTTGACGGATGTCTCATTGTAGGTGGAGCTTTTCAAATTGGTGTTTCCGGCTGACACCAGATATCGATCGATATAATTGTAGCCGGCCACTGTGTTGCCAATTCGCGGATCATTGTTCACAATATAGCTTCTCAGCGTGAGATATAATCCCTGAGCGCGCCCTTGGCCGTTTAACTGCATGGTGAGATATGCGTAGGGCGACACCTTATTCTGCCTGGAGGTGCCATACTTGTTATGGAAGTAGGTGGCTCCGACAGAGGGAGATATATACCAGAAGTTTTTATACCATGAGATGCCCGCATTTCCCTGAAGTTTGTTTTGGGTTGAGCTGAGTTCCTGCGGCGATGTCGTGTTGGTGCTGAAATTATTTTTCATCNCCGTAAAGAGGTCGCTTAAANTTGCTGAAAACGTTCCTTTAAGCAGAGGTTGGGTATATCCGGCGTGAACGTTAAGTGAGTAGGTGTGTATATCATCGTATGATTCTGAAAGAAAATCTTCCTCTGCGGCCCTCTCCGGTGTGGAGATTTGAACAGGTTCGGCATAAGAAAGCAGTTGCTCATAAAATGACGACTTCTTGCTTCGGGAGTATGATGTCAGAAGGTCTACATATATATGGCGGTTGGCAGCTATGTCGTAGTTATAATATAGGTCGAGGTTATAGGTCGTCGGTTTGGTCTTGGAGCCTGTATTTGAATTTCCTACAGAAGCTGTGCCCGTGGCTTTATCGGTGAATCTCACGGAATAAGGGGTCTCATAGTCATAAGACGCCCATTGCATTGAGAACTGGGTGTTGAATAGATGTTTCCCCTGAAAACGTTGGTACATGACCGACGCTTTGTGGGTGATGTTTTTATTTCTTTTATCCTTACCGCTTTCGGAAGTAGTGCCGATGTCGGGGTAGTCGTAGGTGGTGCTGATCTCGTTATGATGCAAATCCTGGAAATAATAATCGTAGGAGATTCTGGCGGAATTGAGAGAATCGCGATATAGCAACGAACCTTTTTCGTTGGTCAATATGGAGTTTAAATTGCTCATCGCCTGCAGATTTCCACTCAAGAGATATTCCGGGCGTTTCCTCAGAATAATATTGGCGATAGGATTTGAAGTCAGATTCCGATAACGTGCGGGGGGAGTGTCATAATAATCCACCCGTTTTATGTCAGAGCCTTTCAGTCCTTTCAGTACGTCAGCCGTGGAGGGGACGCCGTCAATGAGAATGAACACCTCTTTGCCTTGGTTGCTTTTGAGGGTTGATGCGTTTACGGTGATGGAGAATCTGTTAAGCGAGGACACGGCATCCAGAGCGTCAACCCCGAAGTTTTCATTCTCCTTTGACAAGAATAGCATCACATATTCTCCCTTATTAATGGACTTGCCTCCGGTGACGACAATCTCACTTAAGTCTACAGCTTTCGATTCATCGGTTTCTTTGGGGTTTTCCGTGTCGGCATTTGCCGTGAATAAATTCATCCCGGCAGTAATCACTGTGAATACAGCGAATGGAACTCTCCAATCTGACATATATGGTAGTTTATTGGGTAAACAGACTTGGTGGAGAAGTAAAAGAAGAATCCTCTTATTCTGTCCTCTATTTCCAAGAAATTATATGGCAAATATATATATTATAGATGAAATATGCAATCTTAAATTGGGTAATGGTTTATTTTTTTTTTTTTTTTGATTAGGATTAACATTATGATATATAATGGTTTGAGGTGTTTGTGTCGGGATATGTTCCTTGGTGGATTAGGATGAAAAAGACTCCATTTTTTTATGTGTGCTTTTGGGGAATGAAGAGCTTTCAGAATCTTTTGCCGACACTCAGCGAACCGTTTTCCACGGAGCTGAAAAGAGAATAGCCCCCGGAGTTATACCAGTTGCCGTCGATGCTTCCGGACAGGCAGAGAAAGTAGTTGCCCAAATTGAGTGTGAAGGAGGCTTTGCCATTGAACCCAAGTGAGAGCATGGTGCCTTTGGCATTGAAGGAGTCTTCGTAGCAGCGTGCCATGCCTATGCGGGGCATGGTCGTTATATTGAAAAGACAGTATTTGCCGGCCACAAAGTTGTGGCCGTAGCCTCCTACGATACAATAGTTCTTGTAATGGAAGGTGAGATATTCGGTGTTAAGCGTGAAATAAGGACGGAGCTCATCGGGAAGTGTGCCGAAATCAAGCACATTTTTCACACTTGTGAAGGCGAACCCGACGATAGGCGAACCTTGACTTCGCTTCTGTATTTTTGAGAAATTGTAGGCTGCGCCCTGTGAATAGCGGCGATTATTGAAGAAGTAATAGGCTTCCACTCCTCCTGTGGAGAAGGAAAGACCCGGAAATGCCACCTTGAAAAGACGGTTGTCGTTGTAGCCGCTCATTTTGTGCAGATAGCTTCCGCCTGTGTTCTCTTGCCAATAGAGGTCGATACTGAATCTGGCGCACGTGAATCCGAATCCCATCTTTTTATGGTTGGAAGGTGCGTTGCCGATGATATTGGTCATATCGAGTGAGTAGCCCACGCTCACAGCCATATATTGGAGGTAGCCGCCGAGGGTACTTGTCACATTGCTTATGAATCTCATCGATTGCTTTCGCCGGAAGTCGAAGGCATGGGTGTCAACCCAGTTCTCGCTGGTGAGACGTGCTTTCCAACGTGTGCCTGTGCCTTGCACATAGTCTTCATCGTAGGAGTTGAAGACACGGTCGCCCCAATTATATACCTTCACACAGAATCCGAGGAAACCGGGCCACTCCACAGTCGGATCATTCATCTTTAGTTTTCCTTCTTTCAGAAGATGCCACCAGTTGCGGTCAGTATCCCGGTCAGTGCCTTCCGTTGCACTCTCACTATCATCCGATGTGTAAAGCTGCATCACTTCGACGGGTTGAAGCGGGTTGGGTGGGGGAGTCCCGACACTGTGTATAGAGTCGGTAGTATATATCGCACTCAGGCCCATACTGTCAGTCTGGGCCGAAACGGTCGGTGCGTAAAAGAGACCTGCCGTGAGGGCAAATGTAAGAAAGAGGATTGATTTTAATTTCATTGGATTCCTCTTGAGTCGAGCGCGTGCTGGTATCGAAGTGCGTTCTGAACATGATCTCCGTAGGTGGAGGCGAAGTTATGATAACCGGAGAAATCCTCCTTAGCACACATATAAAGGTCGTCGGAGGGGGTGCTGTCGAGAATCAGGTCGATAGTCTCGGTGCCGGTGGTGCGTATGGGGCCGGGAGGAAGACCGGCCACACGATAAGTATTGTAAGGTGAATCTACTTTGAGATGTTCTCCTTTGACTCTCTTGATTGTGAAGTCCTGGAGGGCATAGCGCACTGTGGGATCTGCCTGCAGCCGCATTCCCTGTTTCAGACGGTTGATGTAAAGACGTCCCACACGTCCTTTCTCATCTTTCTTTGTGGTCTCTTCGTCTACTATGGAGGCTATAATGGAGACCTGCACGGGTGTCAGACCGAGTGTCTCGGCTTTGCGGCGACGCTCTTCATTCCATACTCGCTGATAATTGTCACCGATCTTTTTCATCACTTCCGCCGGCGATGCGCTCCAATATACTTCGTATGTGTCATCCACAAATAGGGCGAGTGCCTGATCGGATGTCAGTCCGTATTCTTTGAGAGCCTCGGCATCCGTAAACTGTTTAAGCAGTTCTTCCTTTGTGCAGTCAATTTTGTTGGAGATACGTTGGGTGAGGAGGTCGAGAGTGCGGAAACCGTTGAGGGTAAGCTTCACCGGGATCTGCGCGCCGCGTCCGAGTTTACGCATGGTGCGGAAAGGACTCGTGCCTTCGGGGATGAGATATGCCCCATGGCGTGAATTCAAGTCGATGTTGCGTAGTTTTATGAGTTTTATGACCTTTGCTGAATAATCCTCTCCGAAGTAGCGGGTGAGTGTGTCGGCGAGGGTCTTCTCATCGGCCTTTGCCGGAATTCTGATTATTGCCTCACGGTCGGCTCCGCTGATCATCATGGGAAGCATACTCACAAGTGCAAGTATGCCTACAGCCACAATAAGCCACAACACTATGTTGCGGAATCGGCGTCCGCCAATGGGGTTGTCAGTTCCAAGGGGAGTCTGTGTCATATAAAATCGGATAGTAATTCGTGTCAGTCTGTGAATAATTGTTATCAGGCTGAGAAACTGTTGATTAGGTTGGCCACATATCTCACTTCCTCTTCATTCACGCCGGCTATCGGCAGACTTGTCACGCTATCGGCCATGCGTTCGGTGATAGGGTAGGGGCCCCATTGTTCTTCTGAATAGCAGGGCTGGAGATGTGGAGGAACTGCGTAATGCACATCTGTAGCAACTCCATGGCGCGACAGATAGTCACGAAATTTGTCGCGGCAGTCGGTTCTGACCACATATTGATGCCACACCTGCTCCATGCCGTCGAAGATGCGGGGTTTTTCTATTGCTTCAGAAGTTATGAGTGTGTCGTATAGGCTCGCGGCCTGCCGGCGTTGAGAAGTGAATTGCGGAAGATACTTGAGCTTCACACGCAACATGGCTGCCTGAATCTCATCGATACGGCAGTTGAAACCTTGATATATGTTATGATAGCGCACATCGCTGCCGTAGTTGGCGAGAGCCCTGACGGCGGCAGCGAGTTCAGCGTCGGTGGTCATGACGGCTCCGGCATCGCCAAGCGCACCTATGTTTTTGGTGGGATAGAAACTGAAAGCTGCGGCGTCGCCGAGAAGTCCTGTCTGGCGGCNGCCGTTGAGGCCTGTTTCGGCTGCCTTGGCGCCGATCGCCTGAGCGTTGTCTTCTATGATAAGTATGCCGTGCTGACGGCAAAAGGCGGCAAATTCCGCATCCCAGGCGGGGGTGCCGTAGAGATGCACTGTCATGACGGCTCCGGTGGCGGGTGTTATCAGCCGGCGGGCTGCCTGGAAGTCAATATTCATTGTCGACGGATCCGGCTCACACAACACCGGNCGCAAGCCGAATTCTGTGATGGGGAGGATTGAAGCTATATAGGTGTTTGCCGGCACTATCACTTCCGCACCGGGTTTCAGTTTTCCAAGTTGAAGATATCCGCGCAGAATGAGACGCAGAGCGTCAAGACCGTTGCTGCAAGCCACGCATTCAGCCTCGGGCGCGCTNTCGCTCCCTCCGCAGATGGCTACAAGGTCTGACTCCAGAAGGCGCGTCTCTTCTCCATGGAGATAGCGCCCTGAATGCAACACGCGCCCCGCCGCTTCAAGTAGTTCTTCCGCGAGGGGGGCATCGTTTTTACGAAGGTCAAGAAAGTCTATCTTCATCAGAGAGTTTTCATATATTCGAGATATTCGTCAAGGTCGCGGATATAGTCTTCCTCCTCGTAATGGTGCGAACAGAGAGCCAGACACACGGTGCCGGTGGTGAAATTATGCATGGAGTCCCATACTCCCGGCGGGATAAGCACTCCCTTGTTGGCTCGGTTGAGCGTGATTTTCATCTCCTCTTTCCCGTCAGTGAGATGAAGATCGAATGANCCGGAGACGGCTATGAGCACCGTGGTGTTCTGCTTGTGGGCGTGGCCCCCGCGGCTCTCGCCTCCGGGCACGTCATATATATAAAATACACGCTTTATGGGAAACGGCACATGGCAACCTTCCTCAATGAAAGAAAGGTTACCACGCGGATCGCATACTTTTGAAAATTCGTAGACCTTGACTTTGTCAAGCGGACTCATCTCTAAGTTCTGTCTCTTTTTTAGCTACTTAGCTACTTATTTTTTCTCTTTGTTTTTCTCAAGCTGTTTCTCAAGAGCGTCAAGACACAGATCTACCGCTTCCTCGAATGTGTCTGCGGTCTTGGAGGCAAACAGTTCGTTGCCGGGCACTTCAAACTTGATACCTGCCTCTTTGTTCATCGCTGTCTCAGGCTTCACAAGGCGGAGATTCACTTCCACTCCTGTCACAGCCTCGTAGCGGCGACAGATTTTTTCAATTTTTTTCTCTACGAAGGCAGTGAGTTTATCTGTGATGTCGAAATGAATGGCTTTGATGTTGATGTCCATAAGTCTCAGTTTTTAGATTGTTGGAATATTTGCTGTCTGTATCTCTCAGAGGCCTTNGCAGCCTGTCGCNCGTCTTTCCGGGAGTGTCGCTGAAGGCTTCTTGAAGAGTCTTACACTTTCCTAACAATATAAAGTTGTCTTTAGATTAACGTCATTTCTTTTTTTTAGTCCGCTCTGGTCGTCCTGAAGTGCCTCTGGGATGGGCCGAACGATAATCTTCAAGCAGTTGGGCGTATGAGAGGTGGGTATACACTTGAGTAGTGGCAAGCGATTCGTGGCCGAGAAATTCTTTCACGGTGTCGAGTGTGGCTCCTCCGTTGAGCATGGCGGTGGCGAAGGAGTGGCGAAGCGTGTGGGCTCCTTTATGCGTGGCCGATGTGTGGGCAAGCGTGCGGCTTACTATCCGGTAGAGCGCGGATTTCGACAGCGGTGCTCCGTCAATGTTCACAAACAGNGGTCGTGGCTCCTGAATATCGGGCCATCTGGTGTCGCGGAGTTGCTGCCATTCTTTTATCTCGGTCAGAAGGGAGGGCGCAAGGGGCACTATGCGCTGTTTGTCACGCTTNCCGGTCACGATGGCTTCCCCTGCGGAAAGGCTGATGTCGCGGTCACGGAGTCCTAATAATTCTGCTTGACGTATGCCGGTGGTGTAGAGTATGACCAGAATGAGATGTTCCATTCTGTCGTATGGGGAGGAGGATGCGGCAGAAGTGGCTATGATTTTTTCTATCTCCTCTGTTCTGGCGAATTCGGGTAGAGTCTTGGATATTTTGGCAAGCGCCACGTCGGCTGCCGGATCGCTGTCCGCATATCCCCGCTTTCTGAGAAATTTCCAGAAGGCACGCAAACTTTGGGTCTTCCGTCGCAGGGTGCGCATGGAGTCTCCCTCCTTTGAGAGGCGGGTGAGCCATGTGCGTATGTCGCCGGCGGTCACGCTCGTAGGATCAAACCGTCCGGGTTGATTGTCGGTGATCCAACCGGCGAATTGATGCAGGTCGCGACAATATGCCTCGACTGTGAGTCGGCTCCGGTTTTGCTCAAGCCGGAGATAATCATGAAATTCGCTGAACATTCCGGTAGGTGTGGACTTATGTGGGCGCATCATGTCGCCGGCTCGCCGGCTGACCCTGTAAGAAATCGGAAAGCGACATCGGGGTGTTTTCTCCCGATGTCGCCCACAGTATCTTTAGGCAACGTCCCAACGAAAGTGCTGGCGTAGGCCCGGAAATTCTTACTGCTCTGCCTGACGGAGCTGCTGCACGTAGACAGCCTTAATCATTTTCTTGCGATTGGTGATCGAGGGCTTCTCGAAGGCCTGGCGTCTGCGGAGTTCTTTTACGATGCCGGTTCTTTCGAATTTACGCTTGAATTTCTTGAGGGCTTTCTCGATATTCTCGCCTTCCTTTACTTGTACGATGATCATGTTTCTTTGGTCTTTATTTTTTGTTTTTTGTTTGCTTTACTTCGGCAATGAGCCGCTGATGCAATTTCATTGCCACATATCCCGTGCAAGACAGACTTGCGCGGGATATTCCGTTGCAAAATTAGATATTCTTACGGTTCTGACAAAATTTTTTTATCTTTTTTGTCTTTATTTTTACGTCAAATCCCGTCAGTAAGCTCTTTTCTCTTATATCTTACTCTTATTACACTGCTGTCAGCCATACGAAAGACCCTGTCTTACGGGTGTTTTTTTCTCGTAAGGCAGGGTCGGATATGGGTCTGAAAAGCTTTTGTGTGGGATTAGACCCCGCGGACATCACTCTTCGGGAAGAATCGGATCTGTGGCTCCGGCTCCTTCTTCTCCATACCAGCGGGAATACATGAGATAGTTGCCGGCTATCTTGATATTCATCTCCTTGGCTTTCTCGGGTTCTACCATTTTGACGAATTTGGCCGGACAACCGGCCCATAGCTCGTGTGCTCCGATTTTTGTGCGGCTGAGTACAACTGAGCCTGCGGCTACGAGTGCTCCTTCTCCCACTTCGGCATCATCCATCACGATAGATCCCATTCCGATGAGGGCGTAGTCGTGTATTTTCGCTCCGTGGATCACTACGTTATGACCGATGGAAACATCGTTGCCGATTTCGATGGTGGATTTCTGATAGAGGGTGTGAAGTACGCTGCCGTCCTGAATGTTGACACGGTCGCCGATACGGATGGAGTTGACGTCTCCGCGCAACACGGTGTTATACCAGATGCTGCACTCGTTGCCCATTATCACATCTCCTACTATCACTGCTGTGGAGGCAAGAAAACAGTCTTTGCCGATGCGGGGTGTGAATCCTCTTACAGATTCTATGGTTGCCATTCTGTTATTTCTGTTTTTTTNGGGGGGTGATATTTATACCATTCTTTCGTGCCCAGGAAGCTGATGAAGCTTCTTGAAAGCTTTACCGGAGGCCGGATTTGTTGTGGCTACGAACCGGATATCAGCATGAAAGGGAAGGTAAATCAGTTTCTCTTCAGTTCACGAGTCTTCTCTGCGAGCCATACTGCTTCCTCGGGCTGGAGCAACGGAGTGAGACGCTCACGTACTTTTTTATGGTAGGAGTTGATCCAGTCGATTTCTTCATCTGTCATGATGTCGGTCTCAAGCAGTCGCAGATCGAAGGGGAATAGTGTCATGGTCTCGAAGCGGTAGAACTGTCCGAACTCTGTGTTCATTGCAGGCACCGTGACAATCAGATTCTCGCTGCGGATGCCGTAGCGGTCGGCAAGGTAGATGCCGGGTTCGTTGCTGGTGATCATGCCGGGCTGAAGCGGCGTGGGGTTCTCGTTGAGTCGGATATTCTGCGGGCCTTCATGGCAGTTGATGAAGAATCCTACGCCGTGGCCTGTGCCGTGATAGTANGCTTTTCCTTCGGCCCAGAGGAACTGGCGGGCGAGGGCGTCGAGCTGTGCTCCTCGTGTTCCTTCAGGGAAGATGGCGCGGGCAAGGGCTATGTGTCCTTTCATGACGAGTGTGAAGTCGTGGATCTGATCATGAGTGGGGGTGCCAAGTGCTACGGTGCGGGTGATGTCGGTGGTGCCGCAGGTGTATTGGCCGCCGCTGTCTACGAGCAGCAGACCGTCGCCTTCGACTGTCACATCTGTCTCTTCGGTAGCTTCGTAATGCACGATCGCACCGTGCCCGTTCCAGCCGAGGATGGGGGAGAAGCTTTCGTCGACACAAGTCGGGTCGGCCAGACGCAGTGCTCTTAAGCGGCGTCCGAGTTCCATCTCTGTCAGCTTCCCTTCGGNATATTCTCTCTCCACCATCATGAAGAAGCGGGTGAGAGCCACTCCGTCTTTCTCCATGGCCTTCTCGAGGTTGGCGATCATGGTGTCGTTCTTGATGCTCTTCAGTTTTGCAACGCCTGCTCCGCCGAATACTGTCGTGCAGTCGATATGGTCATAGAGTCCGCGTGCTGTCTTGGCGGGATCTATGAGGAGGCGAGTCTCTTTGGGGAGTTCGCTCACGAATTTCACGGCATCGTCGTAGGGGAGAACCTCGATATGGTATTTCTTGAGATGTTCCTCCACCTCGGGTGTAAGTTTCTCTTTGTCTANGAAGAGCACACGGCGGTCAGTTCCTATATAAAGGAATGATACATACATAGGGGAGAAATTGATGTCGCCGGCTGCGCGCAGGTTGGTGGCCCAGGCAATATCGTCGAGGGCTGACATGAAGATGGCGTTGGCAAGTTCTTTCTTCACTTCTGCCATGATACGTCCCATCTTGCTCTCGACAGTCTCTCCGACAATCTTCTCGTCGTGAATGAAGAGTTTGTTTTTCGGACGTTGGGGGCGATCGGGATAGATATAGTCAAACTGAGGGAAATCTGTATTGAGTTTCACACCGTTGTCATTGAGCTCCTGCTCCATGCGCTGCGCGTAAGAGACACTGAAGGTCATACCGTCGATGCCGACTGTCTGTCCTTTTTCGGTGTGTTCTGTGAGCCAGTCTATAAGGTCTACTGCCTCCGGACCGTCTTCTTTCATCATGCTGAAGCCTGTGCCTTTGAGCTGTTCCTCGGCCTGAAGGAAGTAGCGCGAATCTGTCCAGCAGAGAGCTTCGTCGGNGGTGACGACTGCTGTGCCGTTGGTGCCGTTGCCGCTTTCAAATCCGGTGAGCCATTCGCGGCCTCTCCAATGATGAGGAGGAAGCTCGCTCTGGTGGGGATCCGTACCTGAGATCACGCACGCATCTATACCGTGCTCGGCCATAGCTTTGCGTAGACGTGCAAGATATTCTTTATTTTTCTTTTCCATCGTATTAGGAATCACTTTAAATGTTTGACCCCAAAATTACAATTTTTTGTAGTCGTGGCCAAATAATTCGGGGATGGAGACTCCATGTTTTTTCGTTTTAGAAATTTTAACTAATTTTGCATCATGCAGATAGTACTTTTCGACACGGAGATAGTTCATGATAATCTCCTTCCACTCTCTTTTACACGCCCGGTCTCTGATTTTCGGGTCGGGATACTGACAATCCGCGAGAAATGGACCCGCTATTGTCCTGAGGCTCGCATTTCACAGCGTACGGTTGAATATCTTAACGCCAAGTTTCATGACGGTGCTCCCACTGATTCTTCTTCGCTGNTTGTGGCGGGTAATGTGGTGGCTAATCGTGAGTTTGTTGATGAAGCCCTTTCTCTCCGGCCGGGGGAGGCTCTTTCGATGAAGGGGGATATTGTGGCTTTTAGGGGAAGTATGGCTGATTTTGAAGCCGGAGATTTCGCTTGTGTGAAGGAGTGTGAGACGTGTCCGGATGTCCTGAGATTTGTGTTTGATGTCTTTCTTGTCAATGCACGTGCCATAGAAGATGATTTCGATCTTGTCACTCAGGGAAGAGTGTCGCAACCTCTGCCAGACTCAAATAGGGTGATAGGGCCTCTTTATGATGATGACGGACGGCAACGTGTGTTTATAGAGGAAGGTGCAAGTGTAGAGGGTGCTGTTCTTAATCTTTCGGAAGGACGCATATATATAGGAAAGGATGCGGCAGTGATGGAGTGTGCCGCTGTGCGTGGTCCTCTTGCTCTCTGCGNCAATGCGAAGGTAAGGATGGGTGCTAAGATTTATGGGGCCACCACCTTCGGGCCTTATTGCAAGGTGGGAGGTGAAGTTGACAATACCATCATCTTCGGATATTCAAATAAGGCCCATGATGGCTATCTGGGAAATGCTGTGATAGGGGAGTGGTGTAATATCGGAGCGGGCACCAATGCTTCGAATCTGAAGAATGATTATGCCAAGATAAGGATATGGAATTACGCCACCCGTTCATTTATGCGTACTGATCTGCAATTCTGTGGCCTCATAATGGGTGATCACTCCAAGGCAGGTATCAACTGTATGTTCAATACGGCCACAGTCGTAGGAGTGGGTTGTAATATTCACGGCACAGGATATCCTCGTGTGTTTATTCCGAGTTTTAGTGAGGGAAGTCCGTCGGGGGGATTCACTGATGTTTCGCCGGATAAATTCGCTGTTATTGCNGCGCGAGTGATGTCGCGTCGCGGATTGGAGTATTCTGATGTCGAACGTCGTATTTTTGATGCTGTCTTTGAGGTGGCGGCTTCTATAAAGGGTTGACGCCTTGGAAAGACGAGGGAAAGGTGATTCTCTCAGGAGTATTTATTAAGAAATAGGGGTTAGGGTAGGTCATTAACAATTTTTGTGGAAATTTTCTTGAAAAAAAGCCGGTTGCTATTGCATGACCGGCTTATTTTTCTTAACTTTGCACCGCTTAAAGCCCCGAATTATACCTCTTTGTGAGGTTATGTCTCTGAGTGTCAGTGATTTGACTGAATGATGCAGGTGTATTTCGGAATGTTTTAAGGGGCAGATAAGATGGTGATGTCTGATCTGTCGTAAAACAGACGAGGTAAACAAATTCAATAATAAAAGAGACAAAGAATGCCTACTATTCAGCAATTAGTTAGAAAAGGGCGAGTGGTGCTCAAAGACAAGAGCAAGTCTCCCGCGCTGGATTCCTGTCCTCAGCGTCGCGGAGTGTGCGTGCGTGTGTATACCACGACTCCTAAGAAGCCTAACTCGGCTATGAGAAAGGTTGCACGTGTGCGTCTTACTAACGGCAAGGAGGTCAACTCCTACATTCCCGGAGAAGGACATAACCTTCAGGAGCACTCTATCGTTATGGTGCGTGGCGGTCGTGTGAAAGACCTTCCCGGTGTGCGTTATCATATCGTTCGCGGTACTCTTGATACTGCAGGCGTACAGGGTCGCACTCAGCGTCGTTCCAAGTATGGAGCTAAGCGTCCCAAAGCTGCCAAGAAATAATTTTTTTTCTTGACTTCCAAATTTATCAAAAAACAAAATCAACATCTCGTTTTTGATTCTTTGGACGGCTATCCGGTTGAGTAAACCTCCGCAAGAGTGCGGNTGAGTTGAAGAAATCGCCAACCCCTTATTTTAAACGATACATTGCCGATTGATGCAGGTGGCATTTGTTTTTAATCCATGCCNCGGTCTTTTTCTCTCTAATATATCCGGATTTGCGGATATCTCTCACGAGTATCTGAATTGAAGTGTGAGAAGTGAGGGGAGCGGATACTGAAGGAAGTGTCTGCTAAGAAATGTAGAGCCGGAGGGGTCAGTGAAGCAGCCAGAAACAAAAACACTAAGAAAACTACAATGAGAAAAGCAAAGCCTAAGAAAAGGGTCATTCTTCCCGATCCTGTTTTTCACGAGGTGAAAGTAACAAAATTCGTCAACCACCTGATGTATGACGGCAAGAAGAATACGGCTTACACCATATTCTATACGGCATTGGAGACTGTGAAGGCCAAGATGCCCAATGAAGAGAAGAGCGCTCTTGAAATCTGGAAAAAGGCTCTCGAGAATGTTACTCCCCAGGTGGAGGTGAAGTCTCGTCGCGTAGGTGGTGCTACTTTTCAGGTGCCTACTGAGATTCGCGCAGACCGCAAGGAGAGTATCTCCATGAAGAATCTTATCATTTTCGCCCGCAAGCGCGGAGGCAAGACTATGGCTGACAAACTCGCAGCTGAAATCGTAGATGCCTTCAATGATCAGGGCGGTGCCTTTAAGAGAAAGGAAGATATGCACCGTATGGCTGAGGCCAACCGTGCTTTCGCTCACTTCAGATTTTAATTTCGGCATTTGATATATCATGTCTAAGCATAACGATCTTAAATATACACGCAACATCGGCATCATGGCTCATATTGATGCCGGTAAGACCACTACTTCCGAGCGTATCCTCTTCTATACCGGTCTGACTCACAAGATCGGTGAGGTGCACGATGGTGCGGCTACAATGGACTGGATGGAGCAGGAGCAGGAACGTGGTATCACTATTACTTCCGCCGCTACTACCACTTTCTGGAACTATAACGGCGAGAAGTATAAAATCAACCTTATTGACACTCCGGGACACGTTGACTTCACTGTAGAGGTGGAGCGTTCGCTTCGTGTGCTCGACGGCGCTGTTGCCACTTTCTGTGCTGTCGGTGGTGTTGAGCCTCAGTCTGAGACTGTATGGCGTCAGGCTGANAAGTACAATGTGCCCCGTATCGGCTATGTGAACAAGATGGACCGTTCTGGCGCCAACTTCTTCGAGGTAGTCCGTCAGGTGCGTGAAGTGCTCGGTGCTAACCCTCTCCCCATTCAGATTCCTATCGGTGCTGAAGAGACTTTCAAGGGTGTCGTTGACCTTATCACAATGAAGGCTATCTTCTGGCACGACGAGAGCATGGGTGCTGAGTATAGTGTTGAGGAGATTCCTGCAAACCTCCGTGAGGAGGCTGANGAGTATCGCGACAAGATGCTCGAGACTATCGCCGAGTTTGATGAGAAGCTTATGGAGAAGTATTTCGACGATCCTTCCACAATCACTGAGGAGGAGATCAAGAGTGCTATCCGTAAGGGTACTCTCGCCATGGAGATCAACCCGATGATCTGCGGTTCTTCGTTNAAGAACAAGGGTGTGCAGACTCTCCTTGACGCTGTGTGCGCTTATCTTCCTTCTCCTGAGGATGCAGGTGCTGTGCAGGGTCACGCAGTGGGTGATCCCGACACTATCCTTACTCGTGAGCCGAGCAGCGACGCTCCTATGTGTGCGCTTGCATTCAAGATTGCTACCGACCCCTACGTGGGCCGTCTGAGCTTCTTCCGTGTTTATTCCGGTGATGTGGAGGCAGGAAGCTACGTGTTCAACTCTCGTTCCGGCAAGAAGGAGCGTGTGTCTCGTCTTTTCCAGATGCACTCAAACAAGCAGAATCCCAAGGAGGCTATCGGCTGTGGTGATATCGGTGCCGGCGTAGGATTCAAGGATATTCGCACAGGTGACACTCTCTGTGATGAGAATGCTCCTATTGTGCTTGAGGCTATGGAGTTCCCCGATCCCGTTATCGGTATTGCAGTTGAGCCTAAGACTCAGAAAGACCTCGATAAACTCGGTGTCGGCCTGCAGAAGCTCGCTGAAGAGGACCCCACTTTCCGTGTAGAGACAAATGAGGAGACCGGTCAGACCGTTATCTCCGGTATGGGTGAGCTTCACCTCGATATTATCATCGACCGTCTGCGTCGTGAGTTTAAGGTGGAGTGTAATCAGGGCCGTCCCCAGGTTACTTATAAGGAGGCTATCACCAAGCCCGTTGAGCTTCGTGAGACATTCAAGAAGCAGACCGGTGGTCGTGGTAAGTTTGCCGATATCATCGTGCGCATCGAGCCGGTTGACGAGGGCTTCGAGGGTTCTCTCCAGTTCGTTGACGAGGTGAAGGGCGGTAACGTGCCTAAGGAATATATCCCCTCTGTTCAGAAGGGCTTCCAGACTGCAATGAAGAATGGTGTGCTCGCCGGCTATCCTGTGGAGCAGCTTAAGGTGACTCTCCTTGACGGTAGCTTCCACCCTGTCGATTCTGACCAGCTGTCGTTTGAGCTCTGTGCTATCCAGGCCTTCAAGAAGGGTAGCGAGAAGGCAGGTCCGGTGCTTATGGAGCCTATCATGAAGATTGAGGTAGTGACTCCCGAAGAGTCCATGGGTGATGTAATCGGCGACCTTAACAAGCGTCGTGGCCAGGTAGAAGGTATGGAGACCTCTCGCTCCGGTGCCCGCATCGTTAAAGCGATGGCTCCGCTTGCCGAGATGTTCGGTTATGTGACCGCTCTGCGTACAATCACTTCGGGTCGTGCCACTTCTACTATGACTTTCAGCCACTATTCCGAAGTCTCTTCATCAATCGCCCGCAATGTGCTCACAGAGTGCCAGGGCCGTGTTGATCTTCTGAAATAACAAACCCACAGATATGAACCAGAAAATCAGAATCAAACTGAAATCTTACGATCACAACCTCGTAGACAAGTCTGCCGAGAAGATCGTGAAGACCGTGAAGAGCACGGGTGCAGTTGTCAGCGGTCCGATACCTCTGCCCACTCACAAACGTATCTTTACTGTCAATCGTTCCACTTTCGTCAACAAGAAGAGCCGCGAGCAGTTTCAGCTCTCAAGCTTCCAGCGTCTCATCGATATCTACAGCTCTACTTCAAAGACTGTAGACGCTCTGATGAAGCTTGAACTCCCCAGCGGCGTAGACGTCAGCATAAAAGTCTGAACTCCCTCGCCGGGAGGCTGAGGTCTCCCGGCGGAGTTCCGACTCCTTCCTCATCTGAAGGAAAAACAAACAATATTATTTCAGGAAACATCATTTTTTAGATAAAGAAATGCCAGGATTATTAGGAAAGAANATCGGAATGACATCCGTTTTCAGTGCCGACGGAAAGAATGTTCCGTGCACTGTTATCGAAGTTGGTCCTTGCGTGGTTACTCAAATCAAGACTCTCGAGAAGGATGGCTATGAGGCTGTTCAGGTAGGCTTCCAGGAGCGTAAGGAGAAGCACACCAATAAACCTCTCGAAGGCCACTTCAAGAAGGCTGGAGTAACCCCCCAGAGACACTTGGCTGAGTTCAAGTCGTTTGAGAATGCCCCCGCTCTCGGTGAGNCTCTTACTGTGGATATGTTCCAGGAGGGTGGTTTTGTCGATGTTGTCGGCACAAGCAAGGGTAAAGGTTTCCAGGGCGTGGTTAAGCGTCATGGTTTCGGCGGTGTAGGCCAGGCTACTCACGGCCAGCACAACCGTCTGCGTGCACCCGGTTCTATCGGTGCCTGCTCTTATCCCGCAAAGGTGTTCAAGGGTCTGCGTATGGCCGGTCACATGGGTAATGACCGTGTGACTGTGCAGAATCTGCAGGTGATCAAGGTGCTCCCCGAGCACAACCTCTTAGTGATTAAGGGCTCTATCCCCGGAGCCAAAGGTTCAATCGTATTAGTTGAGAAGTAAATGGAACTTTCAGTATATAACATCAAAGGAGAAGACACCGGAAGAAAAGTCACCCTCAATGATGAGGTTTTTGCACTCGACCTGAGCAAAGGCAATGCTGAGCATACCCTTTACCTCGACATCAAGCAGTATCTCGGCAACCAGCGCCAGGGCACTCACAAGAGCAAGGAGCGCAGCGAAGTGTCGGGTAGTACTCGTAAGCTTGGCCGTCAGAAGGGCGGTGGCGGTGCTCGCCGTGGTGATATCAACTCTCCGCTGCTCCGTGGCGGTGGTACGGTTTTCGGACCCAAGCCCCGTGACTATCGTACGAAACTCAACAAGAAGCAGAAGGCTCTCGCACGCCGCATAGCTCTCACTTCGCGTGTGGCNGACGGAAGGATTTTTGTCGTGGAGAACTTCTCTTTCAATGCTCCCAAGACCAAGGACTTCGTGAGCATCACAAAGAGCTTCAAAGTTGACGACAAGCGTGTCCTTCTCGTTATGAACGACAACGACACCAATGTCCTCCTTTCCGTGCGTAATATCCCCAACGCCATCATGGCTCAGGCTAAGGATCTCAATGCCTTCACTGTGCTCAACAATGACGCTATCATTGTGACTGAAGGTTCTATCGATGTCATCAACCAGTTCTAAATAAGGAGATAGAGAAAATGGACTTCAATATCAAACCCATCGTTACTGAGAAAGCAACTGCCTACAGCGAGAAGCAGAATTGCTACACATTTGCTGTGTCTCCCGACGCCAATAAGTTTCAGATCAAGGACATGGTTGAAAAACTATATAATGTCCGCGTCGAGAAGGTCTGCACAGCCAACTATGCCGGAAAGCGTAAGATGCGTTACACTCGTACCGGCATCCAGCGTGGCCGCAAGCCCGCTTTCAAGAAGGCTTACGTTACGGTAGCCGAAGGACAGAAGATTGACTTTTATAGCAATATGTAAAAATGGCAGTAAGAAAATTCAAGCCCACTACTCCCGGGCAAAGACACAAGATTATTGGTGTATTCAAACGTGAGGAAGCCGTAGTCAACTCCAATGGTGAGAAGGTAATCCGCACGTCTTCTGCTAACGCACCAGAAAAGTCTCTTACGGTCGGCAAACGCTCCACGGGCGGCCGCAACTCTTCCGGCCAGCTCTCCACTCGCTATCGCGGTGGCGGCCACAAGAGAAAATTGCGTCTCATTGACTTCAAGAGAACCTTCGACGGTGTTCCCGCAGTCGTGAAGACTATCGAGTACGACCCTAACCGTTCCGCTCGCATCGCCCTCCTTTATTATGCTGACGGTCGCAAGGCTTATATGATTGCGCCCAACGGTCTTGAGGTTGGTCAGACTGTGATGAGTGGTGAGGATGTGGCTCCCGAGGTGGGAAATTCTCTCCCCTTGGCCAAGATCCCCGTAGGTACTCTTATCCATTGTATTGAGCTTCGTCCCGGTCAGGGCGCCTCTATGGCCCGTTCTGCCGGCACTTTCGCTCAGCTTACTTCTCGCGAAGGAAACTACGCGATCATCAAATTGCCTTCGGGTGAGACCCGCAAGGTGCTTCTTTCTTGCCGTGCCACTGTGGGCGTTGTCGGTAACTCCGAACATTCGCTCGAGCAGAGCGGTAAGGCCGGTCGCAGCCGTTGGCTCGGTCGCCGTCCTCACAACCGTGGTGTGGTTATGAACCCTGTCGATCACCCGATGGGTGGTGGTGAGGGTCGCCAGTCCGGCGGTCACCCGCGCTCTCGCACAGGCCTCTATGCGAAGGGTCAGAAGACTCGCTCGCCGAAGAAGCACAGCTCGAAGTACATAATTGAAAGAAGAAAGAAGTAATCTGACTAAAAGAAGAAGCAAACTATGAGTCGTTCGCTTAAAAAAGGACCGTTTATCAGCGTTAAGCTTGAGAAAAAGGTCGCTGCCATGGAGGAAAGTGGCAAGAAATCAGTCATAAAGACCTGGAGCCGTGCTTCAATGATCTCCCCTGATTTCGTGGGCCACACTTTCGCCGTTCACAATGGCAATAAGTTCATCCCCGTCTATGTGACGGAGAATATGGTGGGACATAAACTCGGTGAGTTCGCACCCACCCGCACTTTCCGCGGACACGGTGGCAACAAGAAGAAGTAATTCACTCCCACCGTTTTTTTTCATTAACAAAGATTCAAACACAATACAATGGGTTTAAGAAAAAGACAAGCCGCCGATGCTATGAAGCTTACCCGCAAGAGCGAGTACTTCGCCAAGCTTCGTAATGTCCCCTCTTCCCCCCGGAAAATGCGCCTCGTTGTCGACATGATCCGCGGTCAGGAGGCTTTCAAGGCACTCGGTATACTCAAATTCTCCAATAAGGAGGCTTCCAATAAAGTGGAGAAACTTCTCCGCTCTGCTATCGCCAACTGGGAACAGAAGAATGACCGCAAGGCTGAGGCCGGTGAACTCTACGTAAGCGAGGTGTTCGTTGACTGCGCTCCTATGCTGAAGCGTCTCCGCCCGGCTCCGCAGGGCCGCGGNTATCGCATCCGCAAGCGCTCTAATCACGTCACTCTCTATGTCGACACTAAAATCAACGATAAAGCTTAAGTAAAGATGGGACAGAAAGTCAACCCGATCAGCAATCGCCTCGGTGTCATCCGCGGCTGGGATTCAAACTGGTATGGCGGAAAGAAATATGGAGAGACTCTGCTCGAGGACTCCAAGATCCGCAAGTATCTCCGTACTCGTCTTGCTAAGGCAAGCGTCTCGAGAATCATCATCGAGCGCACTCTCAAGATGGTCACTGTCACTATCTGCACTTCTCGTCCGGGCATGATTATCGGAAAGGGAGGCAAGGATGTCGACATCCTCAAGGAGGAGCTTAAGAAGATCACTGACAAGGAGGTGCAGATCAATATCCATGAGATCAAGCGTCCTGAACTCGACGCTGAGATCGTGGCTAATAATATCGCCCGTCAGATCGAGAATAAGACTGCTTATCGTCGTGCCGTGAAGATGGCTATCCAGTCTACTATGAGAATGGGTGCCGAGGGTATCAAAGTGCAGGTTTCAGGCCGTCTTAACGGTGCGGAAATGGCTCGTTCCGAGATGTTCAAGGAGGGCCGCACTCCGCTCCATACTCTTCGTGCGGATATCGACTACGCTCTCGTTGAGGCTCTCACTAAGGTGGGCATCATCGGTATCAAGGTGTGGATCTGCCGTGGCGAAATCTATGGCAAGAAGGAGCTCACCCCCTCTTATGCCATTGGCACTAAGGAGAACTCTCGCCCCCGCGAGGGTGGCCGCAAGGGCGGTTTCCGCAACAGAAAGAACAACAACCGGTAATCAAAACTGAACTCTTAAAATGTTACAACCGAAAAGAACCAAATTCCGTCGTTCCCAGAAGGGACGCATGAAGGGCGAGGCTCAGAGAGGCCATCAGCTCGCTTTCGGATCCTTCGGCATCAAGACCCTTGAGTCCAAATGGATCACCGGTCGTCAGATCGAGGCTGCCCGTATCGCCGTGACTCGCTATATGCAGCGTCAAGGCCAGATTTGGATCCGCATTTTCCCTGACAAGCCTATCACCAAGAAGCCTGCTGAGGTCCGAATGGGTAAAGGTAAGGGTAACCCCGAGGGTTTCGTTGCGCCTGTCACTCCGGGACGTATCCTCATCGAAGTTGAGGGTGTGCCTTTCGAGGTGGCTAAAGAGGCTCTCCGCCTTGCTGCCCAGAAGCTCCCGGTCATCACTAAGTTTGTGGTGCGCCGTGACTACGACCCCTCACAGAATGTCTGATCCGTCAGGATGCCAATAACAGGATATTCAAACCACTGTGATATATTAACCAAATGAAAAAGGAAGAAATCAAGGAATTAAGCATTCCCGAACTGCGCGCCCAGATTGAGGCGGCTGAGAAGGCTTATCGTGAATTGAAAGTAACGCACGCGATATCTCCTATCGACAATCCCGCAAAGATCACTAAAGATCGTCGCGAGATAGCCCGTCTGAAGACCGTGTTGCGTCAGAAGGAAATCGAGGCTGCTAAGGCAGCTGCGGTGGCCGAAGTGTAAACCCCCCGTAAACTAATTTTTAGAAATGGAAAAGAGACATTTAAGAAAGGAGAGAATAGGGGTTGTTTCCAGCAATAAATGCGACAAGACCATCACGGTCGAGATCAAGTGGAAAGAGAAGCACCCTATCTACGGCAAGTTTGTCAACAAGACAAAGAAGTATCATGCTCATGACGAGAACAACGAGTGCTCTGTAGGCGATACCGTTCGCCTCATGGAGACTCGCCCTCTGAGCAAGACTAAGAGATGGAGACTGGTAGAAATAATTGAAAAAGTGAAGTAATCATGATACAGACCGAATCACGTCTTACTGTAGCCGATAATTCCGGCGCAAAGGAGGCTCTCTGCATCCACGTACTGGGCGGTACTGGCCGTCGCTACGCTTCCGTGGGCGACATCATTGTTGTCACTGTCAAGAGCACTATTCCCTCTTCCGACGTGAAGAAGGGCACTGTCTCCAAGGCTGTAGTCGTTAGAACAAAGAAGGAAATCCGTCGTCCCGACGGAAGCTACATCCGCTTCGACGACAACGCCTGTGTTCTGCTTAACAACGCGGGTGAACTCCGCGGCACTCGTATCTTCGGCCCTGTGGCTCGCGAACTCCGCGCCACTAACATGAAGATCGTGTCGCTCGCCCCTGAAGTACTTTAATTGTCTTAAATTCTACAAGAAAAATGGCAAAACTGCATATCAAGAAGGGCGACAACGTGTATGTCAACGCCGGCGATGACAAAGGCAAGACAGGCCGCGTTATCGAGGTGCTTCCCAAGAAGAATAAGGCAATCGTGGAAGGAGTCAACATCGTCTCCAAGAGCATGAAGCCTAACGCTAAATATCCCCAGGGCGGAATCATCAAGATGGAAGCCCCTATTCAAATTTCTAATCTCAACGTGGTCGACCCCAAGACCGGCAAACCCACCCGTGTGGGACGCCGTCTTAATGAGGCCGGCAAGTTGGTTCGTTATTCTAAAAAATCAGGAGAGGAGATTAAGTAATGAGCGAAACAACCCTCAGCAAAGAGTATAAGGAGAGAATTGTGCCTGAACTCACTAAGGAGTTCAACTACACTACTCCCATGCAGGTTCCCCGCCTGGAGAAGATCGTGATCAACCAGGGCCTCGGAGCTGCCACTCAGGATAAGAAACTGATCGAGACTGCAATCAACGAGCTCACCGCTATCACCGGCCAGAAGGCCGTGGCTACGGTGTCTAAGAAGGATATCTCGAACTTCAAACTCCGTAAGAAGATGCCTATCGGCGCTATGGTCACTCTGCGCCGCGAGAAAATGTATGAGTTCCTTGAGAGACTCGTGCGCGTGGCTCTGCCCCGTATCCGCGACTTCAAGGGTATCAATTCAAAGCTCGATGGCCGCGGCAACTATACGCTCGGCATCACTGAGCAGATTATCTTCCCGGAGATCAATATCGACAGTGTGCCGAAGATTCAGGGTATGAATATCACATTCGTCACTTCTGCCGATACCGATGAGGAAGGCTTCGCCCTCCTGAAGAAATTCGGACTTCCTTTCAAACAAGCAAAATAAATCAAGAATTATCCCGTATAATATCTTATGGCAAAAGAATCAATGAAAGCCCGCGAGGTGAAGCGCCAGAAAATGGTCGCTAAATACGCCGAGCGTAAGGCTGCCCTCAAAAAAGCCGCTCTGGCAGACGCTGACGGCAACATCGACTACGATGCTCTCGCCAAGCTTCAGAAGCTCCCCAGAAACGCTTCCAGAGTTCGCCTCCACAACAGATGCGAAATCACGGGCCGCCCTAAAGGATATATGCGCCAGTTCGGCATCTCTCGTATTCAGTTCCGTGAGATGGCTTCTGCTGGCCTCATACCGGGAGTCAAGAAGGCAAGCTGGTGATTTTTCACCGGCCTGCCTTGCAGGCTTCCTGTTTAACTACTCCGAAATTTTTTGAGTTTTTAAATATTGTTCAGAAATTCTGAATCAATTTAACAATCAAATCAATGACTGATCCAATTGCAGATTATCTGACGAGACTCCGCAACGCTATCCATGCCGGACATCGTGTAGTAGAGATCCCCTCGTCCAAGATGAAAAGGGAAATCACCCGTATCCTTTTCGAGCAGGGCTATATCCTCAACTATAAGTTTGAGGAAGGCCCCACACCGTCGGGCACTATCAAGATCGCGCTCAAGTACGATCCCATCGACAAGGTGTGCGCTATCAAGAACCTTCACAGAATCTCGCGTCCCGGTCTGCGCCAGTACACGGGCTATAAGGATATGCCCCGCGTGCTCAACGGCCTCGGTATCGCTATTCTTTCCACTTCTCGCGGCGTCATGACCAACAAGGACGCTAAGGAGCAGAAAGTAGGTGGCGAAGTGTTATGCTACGTTTATTAATCTTAGAAGGTATTTGATATGTCAAGAATAGGAAAAGCTCCCATTGAAATACCTGCTGGCGTAACCGTACAGGTAAAGGACAATGTCGTCACTGTAAAGGGTCCCAAGGGTGAACTCTCTCAGGAAGTAAACCCCGACATCACCGTGAAGGTGGAGGACGGCAAGGTTGAACTCACTCGTCCCTCTGACGATCGCGAACACCGCTCGATGCACGGTCTTTATCGTGCTCTCGTCCACAACATGGTGGTAGGTGTGTCCGAAGGATACAAGAAGGAGATGGAACTCGTCGGCGTGGGTTATCGCGCCACTGCAACCGGTCAGGTGCTCGAACTCTCGTTAGGATTCTCTCACGCTATCTATATCAAGCTTCCTAAGGAAATCAAGGTTGAGGCCAAGTCTGAGCGCAACAAGAACCCGCTCATCATCCTTGAGTGTGCCGACAAGCAGCTCATCGGTCAGGTTTGCGCTAAGATTCGCAGCCTCCGCAAGCCCGAGCCTTACAAGGGTAAAGGTATTAAGTTTGTCGGTGAGGTTATCCGCCGCAAGTCGGGTAAGTCCGCTAATGCCAAATAATTAAATCCGTAAGAAAAATGGTATCCAAGATAGCAAGAAGAAATAAAATCAAGACCCGCATCCGCGGTAAGATTTCCGGCACCGCTCAGCGTCCGCGCATGAGTGTGTTCCGCAGCAACAAGGGCATTTATGTCCAGGTAATCGATGACCTTGCAGGCCGCACTCTCGTGGCTGCCTCTTCCAAGGGCATCGAAGGTGGAACAAAAACCGAGATCGCCGCTCGCGTAGGCGAGCTTATCGCTAAGAAGGCTCTGGAAGCCGGTATCGAGACTGTTGTCTTCGACCGTAATGGCTACCTCTTCCACGGCAGGGTTAAATCGCTGGCTGACGCTGCTCGCGAGGCCGGTCTTAAATTTTAATGAAGAATCATGGCAAAAAGAAATAATAGAGTTAAGAGCACCAACGATCTCGAACTCAAGGACCGTCTCGTGGCTATCAACCGCGTGACTAAGGTCACCAAAGGTGGCCGTGCCTTCTCTTTCGCCGCTATCGTCGTTGTCGGCAACGAGGATGGTATTATCGGCTGGGGTCTTGGCAAGGCTAACGAGGTTCAGGCTGCTATCGCCAAGGGCGTGGAGACAGCCAAGAAGAATCTGATTCGCGTCCCTATCCACAAGGGCACTATACCTCACGAGCAGTCGGCTAAGTTCGGCGGCTCGCGTATCTTCCTTAAACCCGCTTCCGAGGGTACTGGTGTGAAGGCCGGTGGCGCTATGCGTGCCGTTCTTGAGAGCGTCGGCATCACCGACGTGCTCGCCAAGTCCAAGGGCTCTTCCAACCCCCACAACCTTGTGAAGGCCACTATCGCTGCTCTCGACGAGCTCCGTAGCCCCGAGCAGGTTGCCCAGAATCGCGGTGTGTCGGTTTCCAAAGTGTTTAACGGCAAATAATTCTCATTGAAAATGGCACAAATCCAAATCAAGCAGATCAAGAGCCGTATCAACGCTCCCAAGGTGCAGAAGCGCACTCTTGACGCGCTCGGCCTCAAGAAAATGAACCACACTGTGGTGAAGGAAGACAATCCCTCGATTATGGGTATGGTGAAGACTGTACACCATCTCGTGGAAGTGACTAAACTCTAATCAGATTCTATAGATAATGGAACTTCATAATCTTACTCCCGCACCGGGTTCCAATAAGGGCCCGAAGCGTATCGGCCGCGGTCCGGGCTCGGGCTATGGCGGCACTTCTACCCGCGGTCACAAGGGTGCCAAGTCGCGCTCCGGATATAAGCACAAGATCGGTTTCGAGGGTGGCCAGATGCCGCTCCAGCGTCGTGTGCCTAAATTCGGCTTTAACAATATCAACCGAGTGGAATACAAGGCTATCAACCTTGATGCCATTGACGCGCTGGCCTCTGCCCGCAATCTCTCCAAAATCACGGTCGCCGATTTACGCGAGGCCGGTCTCGTGCCGAAGAACGCTAAAGTTAAAGTGCTTGGCAACGGATCGATCTCTTTAAAAGTCGAGGTGGAGGCTGATGCCTTCTCCAAGAAAGCAGAAGAGGCTATCTCTGCTGCTGGCGGTTCCGTAATCAAAAAGTAATTAAAAATGGGATTTACACAGACAATCAAGAATATCTGGAGTGTAGAGGATCTTCGCAAGCGAATCGGCATTACGCTGCTGCTCGTGATTATCTACCGCTTCGGTTGCTATGTGGTTCTGCGGGGCATCACCCCCGGGGGGTCGCCCGCTCTAAAGTTTTTCACCTCCGACGGCCTGATGCAGCTGCTCGACATGTTCTCGGGCGGTGCGTTCTCTCAGGCGTCGATTTTCGCGCTCGGTATTATGCCTTATATCACGGCATCGATCGTGATTCAGCTCCTTGGCATGGTGCTCCCTTCTTTCCAGAAGATGCAGCGCGAGGGTGAGAGCGGACGTATGAAGCTGAACCAATACACCCGCTATTTGACTGT
>JAAVFY010000038.1 GCA_014800515.1 Bacteroidales bacterium | reverse complement strand
CCGCTGAGCTTGCACACGTGCCTGTTGAGCTTCCCGCTGAGCTTGCACACGTGCCTGTTGAGCTTCCCGCTGAGCTTTCGCATATGCCTGCTGAGCTTCCCGCTGACGTTGTTGCGCCTCCCGCTGAGCTTGCGCACGTGCATGCTGAGCATCTCGTTGGGCCTTTTCCCGCGCTTTCCTTGCTTTTTCCCGAGCCTTTTCAGCCTTCTTAAGGGCTTTCTCCACATTCTTATCTGACGAAGAGCTGGAATAAGAGTAGGATGACTCATATTGCGGCGAATTAGCGGAGCTTCGGGATGGACCTTTCGCAAATAAAGGACCGGATGAAACAGAGAGCCCTGCAATGAAAATCGATAAGGCAAGTATTGAACGATTTATTCCAACCATAAGCAAATAAGTAGCTAAGAAAAATTAAACGATATAATAACTCAGTAGCTTTGAAAGTATCTTAATATGATATATGCGGCTAATTCTGGCCATCTTGACCTTGTCACTCAGTCGCTTAGCTCGCTAAGCTCCTTCGCTCCGCGGCCAACCTGACTCAGAATTATCGCGCATCTATCATATTATTAATTGTTCTTAGCTACTTATCACTAAAAAGAATGATTCAAGCCCCCTCCAGATTTTCAGTGGACTTTACCATTATAACGTAGTGACAGGAAAGTTGTGACACACGATGCGACAAAAATGACACTTTTATTTGAGAGAAAATCATCCTATTTACTTAGAGGCCACTTCTCACAAAAAAAAGACAGCTCAGAAGCACATAAGAAATTGGGTAAAATAAAGAGATTACGTTAACATTTTTTGTGAGATGAGGTCTTAAGTCCAACTGTTATATAGAAAAGACCATCGGCAACGGATGTCGATAAGGACCATTCGAACCAGAATGGCATGATAATTGATAAGACATACAATAAAAAAGAATAAGAAATTATGACAACAGGAAAAATCGGGGTAACTACCGAAAACATCTTCCCCGTAATCAAGAAATTTCTTTACAGTGATCACGAGATATTTCTTCGTGAGCTTGTGAGCAACGCTATAGATGCCACCCAGAAACTGAAGACACTCTCCTCCTTTGGAGAATACAAAGGAGAGCTTGGAGAGATGGACGTGAGAGTCAGCATCGACAAAGAAGCCGGCACATTGACCGTCAGTGACCACGGTATCGGTATGGACGCCGAGGATATTGACAAATATATCAATCAGATAGCCTTCTCCGGAGCTGAGGAGTTTCTACAGAAGTATAAAGACACAGCCAATTCCATCATCGGTCACTTCGGCCTTGGTTTCTATTCGGCTTTCATGGTGTCGAAGAAGGTGGTGATCCGTTCGCTTTCCTATAAAGAAGGCGCGAAGGGAGTGGAATGGAGTTGCGATGGCAATCCGGAGTATGAGATGAAAGAGATCGACAAAGAGCATCGCGGCACCGACATCATACTCTACATTGACGACGACAACAAGGAATTTCTGGAGCAGGCCCGTATTGACACCCTTCTGAAGAAATATTGCCGCTTCCTGCCGGTGCCCGTCATCAGCGGAAAGGAGCAGGAATGGAAAGACGGTAAATATGTTGACACGGAAAAGGACAAAGTGATCAACGCCACCGAACCTCTTTGGACGAAGAAACCCTCTGAGCTTACGGATGCCGACTATCTGAAATTCTATCATGAGCTTATGCCCGGACAGGAGGATCCGATGTTCTGGATTCATCTTAATGTAGACTATCCGTTCACACTGACCGGTATCCTCTATTTCCCGAAGATAAAGAGCAATATTGATATTCAGAAGAACCGGATACAGCTTTACTGCAATCAGGTTTACGTCACAGATCAGGTGGAGGGTGTCGTTCCGGAATTCATGACACTCATGCAGGGTGTTATCGACTCTCCCGACATTCCTCTGAACGTGAGCCGCAGTTATCTGCAGGCAGACCAGCAGGTAAAGAAAATCTCCGGATACATTTCCAAGAAGGTGGCCGAGAAACTTGACAAGATGTTCAAGGAAGACCGCAAGGGATTTGAGGAGAAATGGGATGATATAAAGATCTTCATAGAATACGGTATGCTGACAGATGAGAAATTCTATGAGTCAGCAAAGAACTTCTTCCTGCTCAAAGACACCGAAGGTAAATACTTCACGCTTGAGGAATACCGTACACTCACGGAGGCAAACCAGACCGACAAAGAGGGAACATTGGTGTGGCTTTACACCAGCGATCCGACAGCGCAATACTCTTACATCAAGGCAGCTGAAGAGAAAGGATATACCGTGCTTGAGATGACAGGTCAGCTTGATCCCCACGTTGTCGGGATGCTTGAGTCCAAGCTTGACAAAGTGACCTTCGTGAGAGTAGATGCCGATATACCTGATCGACTGATCCGCAAAGGCGACAGCCAGGAAGCAGGCTTGACACCGCTTCAGAATGACATTGCCACTACCCTATTCCGCAGTCAGATTCCCGATCTGGAGAAGGCACAGTTTATAGTAAGCTTTGATGCGCTTTCAGGTAATGATGCACCGGCGACCGTGACTCAGGCGGAGTTCATGCGCCGTATGAAAGAGATGGCATCCATGCAACCCGGCATGAGTTTCTACGGAGAGATGCCCGACAGCTACACCCTGATGGTAAACACGTCACAGAATGTAGTGAAGGGAATCATCGACTCAGCCACCGCTGCACTTGAAAAAGAGGTGGAGCCTCTCCACAACGAGATTGAGACACTGAATAATGAAATCAGTGCAGCCCGTAAAGAGGCAGAAGAGAAGAAAGAAACAGCCGACACTTCAGAAAAGGAAAAGAAAGTCGGAGAACTTCGTGCGCAGGAAGAGAAACTTATCAGCGACTACGCTGCAACGCAACCTAAAGTGAAACAGGTGATCGACCTTGCGCTGCTCCGCAGTCATCTGCTCAAGGGAGAGGCCCTCAACGCCTTTATCCGTCGCAGTGTCGAGCTGATGGAGAAATAGGAGTATTCATAGTCTGGTACTATTGATTTAAGCAACCTCTATAATGAAAGAAGCAGATTAAGACTTAGTCTTACTTGTCCTAAATACAGACGCCGGACTCGTAGTTAGCGAGTCCGGCGTCTGTATTACACTCGGGATGAGGATGGAGGTTATTCTTCCGCGGACGAAGCGTCGCCAGGATTCTCCTCGGTGTCGGCAGTGAATTTGTCGAACCCGGCTCCGATAAGGATGTTATACCAGTTGAAAAGTTTGCGGATGTCCGTGTCATATACACGGTCGCGGTCAAAGTCGGGCACAACGGCGGCAAACTCCTCTCCGAGGCGACCCTCTTTCTGGATGGTCTTCACATCAATAGCTTTGCCCTCGTGGTGAGCAAAAAGACGGTCGAGAATCTCGCCCAGCGGAAGATCCTCATTGACGGTATACATTGCGATATCTCCAAGAGAAACCACTTTATCTCGGGCAGAGGCGGGGAAACGCTTGGAGGTAGTGATGTCTTCTACTATGAGCGAACGGCTACCCTGAGAGACAATTCTGAACAAACCGGGCTTGCCGGTGATAGAAAGAATCTGACGAAGCATAAACTTATTAGTATCTGTTTAAATTTGATTGAGATAAGCTGATCCTTAATCCCGAACATTCTATAATCTTCTTCTGACCGGAGGAGGACGAACCTGACCGATCAATATGCAGATCTTTTTAATATGTTCACAGATTTTCGGGAGTCACTCATCAATCGGTTTGGTTATCAATAATTTCAGGAAATATATCGTGAAGCTGTCGGATGAGTGATTGGCTACCGTCGTTGGCAATAGTCTTGATCATAGAGGGCGGAAAAATGTCGGNAAACTCGAATTCATGCTGCTGACTGCTGATGCGTGCCCTCACCTCATCGGGAGATATACCATTGCGTTCACATACCCTGCTGACCCGGAGCGAATCGGGAGCGGTGACAATCCATATTTCGTCACATTTGCACCAGAGACCGGAACTCCTCAGCACGGCCGCCTCGACAAACACCACAGAACAATGGGCCGCGACAGACTCACAGAAACGCCGGAAATCGTTGGCCACAAGTCCGTGGACTCTCTTATTAAGCCAAGCAAGTGCCTCAGCATCGGCAAACACCTTTGCGGCAATCGCCGGACGACATATCCGGCCGGAGTCGTCAACGCACTCTTCGCCAAGAAACCGCGCAACGTCAGCAGGCAGGGATTCATCGGCATCCATCAGCAGTCGAGCCTTCCAATCACAATCATAAACGAGGAAGCCGGAAAGACGCAGCAGACGCGACATCACGCTCTTGCCCGCACCTATGCCTCCAGTGATTCCAATGACACGGAGGTCTGTTCTCTCGGTTGAATCTGCCATCTTCATAATCAATTGCGCACAACGGTGTATTCCACACTATCCTTCCCGATAGAGACATTACGGATTGTGGCCGGATGTCGACCTATCTTCAGCGGAATCAGACGAGTGCCTTCAAGATGGGTGTCACTGAAGTCTACAAAAATCTCGATCTCAGGATCCTTTTCGCCGAACCGGCTCATCGGGACAAAATAACTTACCGGCACTTTGGAGGGGAACAGCAGAAGACTAACACCCTCCGGCACACCCCTCACGCTCACATCCACAAGCGACTCCTTGCTGACAAGAGGCTGGACATTAACCCTCACCTCGACAGAAGCAGGCACTACCCTGCCGCCCCGGACACTTCTGATGGGAACCATAAGGACAGTTGATTCAGAGAGATTACGTTTGACGACACGCTCCGTATATACACGCGTGATAGTGTCAAGCAACTCCCGGCTGCCATATACCAGCACATTGGAAGGACGCGACACCGGACTCCCCTCTACGATATTGCCGGAAGAAGCCGAGAGATCAACCACGACATCCACCGGCACCCGTTTACCTTTAAGAGTGGTATAAGGCACCCGGACAGAATCGAGAGAAAGCACGGAGACCTGAGCTCCCGGGCCGAACAAAGAGCGGACAGCAGCCGCCATGTCATTGCGCGAGAAACGGAATATACCGTCAGAGGCATACTCCGTGAAGTTCATGTTGACCACCGGAGTCCGCAACAAACCCACACGCAACANAGACGTGCCCTTGTCCCTGACCGAGACATGAACTTTCTCCGGAGGGAGATGGATAAAAGTGACGGAATCCGGCACATTAGATATATTCAAGCGCACCTCGATAGTGTCTTCCACACTATCATTAAGAGCCATAATAAACCAGAAGACGGCAGCCACAGCCACAAAGGCAAGAAACAGCAGTCCATCGTGGAAACGGGAAGAACTGCGAAACTTTTGCCAACGATAGCGCAATAGCCTTAATTGACGGAGCTGCATACCTCAGAAAAGACGGGAAGAATTACTTGTTGTTGTCAAGTTTCTCAGTGGTCTTATTCTCAGGAGCTGTGCCGGCGGGGAATACGGATGCCTTATCGACAGTGATATTCACGCCCGGAGCAATCTCAAGATCAAGAGTAAGTTCGGAGACAGAACGGATCTTACCGTGGATACCACCGGCAGTGATGACACGGTCGCCCTTGGTCATAGCCTCACGCGCCTTCTTAATCTCCTTCTGCTTCTTGCTCTGGGGACGAATCATAAAGAAATAGAAGATCACAATCATAGCGACAATCATGAGCATACCGCTCAGACCGCCTCCCTGCGCCTGCAGGATAATCATACTTAAAATATTCATTATCAAATTCAGTTAAATATTCTTACTTTTTAATGAGCTTACCTTCTTCCTGAAGTTGACCCACAATAGTGGCAAGCACTCCGTTGACAAATGCGCCGCTCTTGGCAGTGGAATATGTCTTGGCAATCTCTATATACTCATTGATGCTGACCGTGACAGGGATTTTAGGGAAGCCCATAATCTCGGCGAGTGCCGTCATAATGATGACCACATCCATGAATGCAAGACGCTCGGAATCCCAAGCGCGACCATTGACCGCGCTATTGATCATAGATCTTAAACTGTCCTTCTTCATCAACACCTTCGTGAGAAGTTCGGGTCCGAAGCGAGCATCCTCATCATCCTTAAACATAGCCATGATGGCCGAATCCATCTTGCCGTCTTCGACACGCTTGAGAGTCTTGAGCACGAAAGTGCCGATAATCTCCAGGTCGTCATTCCAGAACACCGATTTATCCTCCATATACTCCTGAAGCGTGGGAGAAGGGAGCACCACCTGCTTCATCAGGTTGCGCCAGAACTCACAGTCAGTCTTGAAATCAGTGACAGGAGCGTCCATATACTCCTTATAGAGTTCAGACTCCATTATCTCCTTGAGGATACGCTCGAGAAGCTGAGAATCATCCGGCAACCATGAAATATTAGCCTTATTCATCTCATCCGCCACCCGAGAGTCAGCACGCAGAGTCTCGACAAGCTGATTCTCCACAAAGCGCATATTCGGATTCAGATCCTCCTCAGACTTGATGTACTTATATCTATTGTTATCAATGCGACGAGAACGCAGATAAGTAATGTCGACAGGGAGAGCAAGGAGACGCAGATAAAGTTCGCGGGACATTGCAAGACTCCGGCGCAACTGCGAAAGCACATCATCCACATTATCGCGAGACGCAAGGAAGCTGACAAAAGTCTGTGACATCATTTCCCTCATGCGGTCCACACCGCGGAGAGTATAATTGACACGTTCAGCCACAAGAGCATTATACTCCTTTGAGGGAGCGATGATAATGTCAAAAATATTCTTCCATACAGAATCCAAAGAAGGATCAGCCTGACCAATCATCTTAAGGAAATTCTTGTATATACCCGATTCCTTCACAGCCTCGGCCAGGGGCNCCACAGCATCCTCGAAGGGGAAATACTCCGAGTGATAGCGACTGATCAGAGAGCGCACACGTTCATCGTTGGAGACGCGCGTGATAAATCGAGTATTCTCAAGAGGACGTCCCATGCCGCGACGCTCCACCTTTTCCGCGATTTTGACCATGAGGACGAGCGTATCAAGATAGAGATCATACGCGAATCTTTTTTCCTTCGTAGGAGGAGTAGGTCTTGACTCAAGCATGAACTGCTTCTCAGTGAGGAGATAGGAATAGAGCAACTGAATCACCTTGATTCGTATGAGCACTCGGTTTATCATATCGGTAGAAAAAATTTTTAAAGGTCCTTATTGTCTTACATTGCTGATAGAGACAGCGAGGAGAGACAACTTAGAGAGACGCATAGCGTTAAAGAGAGAGTAAAGGAACTACAAAATTAAGATTTTGCTCAAACCTGACCAAATCATCTGTCAAAAAAAGCTAAACACATCGCAACTCTTTTTCTCTAAGCCGCCTCTAACGCCAGTACGAACAATAGGAAGGGGCGGGAAATGCAGAGGGGGATGGTCAAGTTGAGAATCTTGACCATCCCCCATAAGGATGATATTTATTGAGAGCTACCGGAGAGCTCTTCAAAAGAAATATTCGGTTGATGTGTCCGGAAATCGGGCGAACACAGCAGAATCAATTAGTACGCCAGCCCTTGAGATTGGTCATACGATAGATCACCTGAGTTCCCATTCTGGTAGTCACCTTCGGGCAAATTTTCCTATACTGCTTGTAGTCGTATTCGTAGGTGATGGGGAAATGGTCGAGAGCGTTCATATTCTGATCCGGGTCATTAGCCGGAGAGTTCTCAGTCATGTATAGATAAGTGATGATCGGAGTGCCCTGAGCGTTCACTTCATACTCCGCACCCCAGCAAGCGATGGCGTGCATACCGCCCCAGCTCAGATAAGAAGGGCCCTGCTTAAGAGCATCCAGCATCACTTCGGAGAAGAGACGAGCACACTCCTCCTCCGTGCAATCCATGGGGATATTATTCTGAATGTTGTAGGTGAGGTTATAATCCTTGGGGTCATCATAAGAATAATGAGCGGAAGCATTGGCCACGAGATAAGAACGAGCCTCCTCACGAGTCATACCCATAAAACCACCCTTCCAATACTTATAATTCTCATTAAATCTCCATCCAAGCATTACATCGCCATCGGTAGCATACTCATTCACTTCAATACCGGTCATAAACCAGTCAAGACCGTCAGCAGCACCGGCGTAGTTATTGCATGCACTGGCAAATATATCCATAACGGGAGTAACGTAACATGCACTCTTTTCAGGAAGGATATTCTCAGGGGTCAACTTATAGGCCTCCCCTGTTTTAATCTTATAATCATCAAGCCACCATGCGATCATACCGGCACTGGTGCATGCCCAGCACATTTGATTATCGGCAGTCCAACCGGAATTATACCGGCTAATATCACCGAGCTTATCCACATCATAGTATCCCCTTTCCGTTGACACACCGAAGGGGAAGACATTGCCCTTGGTGCCGGGAGTGGGATCCACATTGGTGCAGACAAAAATCTTGTAAGCAGTGTCAGTGGCACCAGAATTGTAGGCTACAACCACATAGTTGGTATTGGGCTGGAGTCCGGAGAAGAACACTTCCTGACGGTTGCCGTCGAGACCCTTCAGCTCCTTACGCTGAGAAGAAGAGTTGCTGTTGACATACGAGATAAGGTCGGCATCCGACATATAAGAGTCGGAACGCGGAACGATACCAACATAGTAGTCGTCGGTACCCTGATCAAGCAGTAGCGCCTGAACAGAGTTATAGGTCACCTCCCCTTCCGCGAGCGCGAATTTCCCGACGATCTCGAAAGAGACAGTGGCCGGTTCAGACTCCGTATACTTCTTACTTGCGGAATTAGGAATAGCGACAACAGTATAGGTGTGCTTACCGGAAGGGAGATCCGTAAGCTTCACCTCCAGATTTTTATCCTTCACAGGTTCGTTGTCATCAAGATAATGACGATAGCTGTTGGCGTTAGCCACCTTGGTCCAGGAAATGAGCATCTCCTTATCGCCCTGCGGAATAGCGGAGATCACGGGAGAAGCAAGCGGAGTAAGAGTAGGCACATCGGGATCCACGGGGGGATTGGCCTCGGCATCATCGAAAGTCAACTTTTCGATATTCTCCGTCTCAACCTTTGTCTGCTCACCGTTCTTATGAGTGATCACAAGAGTGTAACCCTGAGCAAGAAAAATCAACGGAACTGTAAGAAGAGTCGTTAGTTTCATTTCTTATAGAGTTTGAATTTATTTACATTATTGACTGAAAGGATGTAGACACTGCCCGGAGCGACAACATCAAGAGAGACACGCGCCACACCATTGGCGTCAGCACGGGTGGAAGCACAAAGCACACCGTCGAGTGTGAAGACAGAGACATTGTCGCCACCTGCTATGCCGCTGACCACAGCCACAGAGGAGTCCGATAGATCCAGCGTCACATCGGAGCCCTTGATTTCAGACACGGCGACGATAGCCGGTCCGAAAGTGGCAACATCAATTTCCGACATATCAAAAGATGACACCAAATTATTGCACGTGATCAGACAAGAGGAATCCTCAAACTTCACCTCAGGACGCTCAGAGAGTATAAACGATCTCTCCTCGCCATTGCGCAGCTTAACAATAAGACCGTAGGAGTCATCGGCCGACGCACAGAGCGCACCGGGGATTAAAGCAGCAAAAAGAGCAACCGAAGTCACGGCCGATCTTATTCCGCCAAAGTAAGGATATGACATATTAAACGATATTATGACTAAATAGCTTTGAGAAGATATTGAAATGATATAAGAGGCTAATTTGGCTCGTCTTGAACTTATCGTTCAGTCACTTAGTTCACCACTATGCGCATTCGCCCTGCAGACAGGACGACTCAAAATTATCTTATATCTGTCATTTTATTAATTCTTCTTAGCTACTTAAATCGTAATTAATTGATTTTAGGTAAGTTCTATACTGAAATAAAGAAGATTTGCATTCCAATTCACAGCGAAACCGGAACATACCTCCAATATTTCCACAAATTTAATAACAACCCCCCAATATTGCAAATAAGAAATCTTAAAAAATCTTACCGAGAGATCATCTATCAGGATTTTATTCCGCTTGATGAAACAAATCACTCCGGACGCATTCCCGCCTCAAATCTCTGGCGGACCGCTTCATAAAGGAGCACGCCTGCAGCCACCGAAACATTAAGCGAGCCGATATTGCCAAGCATAGGGATAGCGGCGAAGTCATCGCAGAGGCGAAGCGCCTCCGGAGAAATACCCGTATCTTCCGCACCCATGACAATAGCGACAGGCACAGTGTAGTCAGGACGTGTATATAGCTCCGCCCCCTTTTCAGAGGCACCGATTATGCGATAACCATACTCCTTGAGTTTTCTGACAGCACCGGCCACATCCCGTTCGCGACAGACCGGGACATAAAACAGGCCGCCGGCCGAAGTTTTCACGGCATCAGGCGTGAGCGACACGCTTCCGCGTTCCGGAATGACGATGGCGTCCACACCGGCGCAATCTGCAGTGCGCCCTATAGCCCCGAAGTTGCGGGTGTCGGTCAATCCGTCAAGCACCACAATCAAGCCCACATTCCCCTCCTCATAAAGAGAGGGAAGGATATTGTCGAGTTTCTGGTAAGCCACCGGAGAAAGAAGCGCCACCACACCTTGATGATTCTTCATCGTGATACGGTTGATACGCTCCACCGGCACTCTCTGCATTACAATATCATACTCCTTAATCATTGAAAGGAGTTCGGAAGCAAGTTCGCCCGAAAGATCCTTGCGGACCAACACCTTATCGATATTCTTACCAGCCGAGATAGCCTCCATTACGGCCCGGCGTCCGAAAATATAATCATTCTTGTCCATTATGTAGCTACATATCAGTGACTCTTAAGAGTCCCATAAAAATCATGACTTGAGGAGTGAGCCCGCAGCGTCAAGAGCCTCACGGGTGACAGAGGAACCCGAGATCATCCGTGCTATCTCCCGCAGACGCTCGTCGGGAGAGAGCAGACGCACATTGGAGACAGTGCGCGACTCCGAATCCTCCTTATATACATAGAAATGGTTTGCCCCCTTTGCAGCCACCTGAGGCAAATGAGTGATGGAGAGTACCTGCTTGTCAGTGGCCATAGATCGCATCATCTCCCCCATCTTATCGGCGATCTCACCAGACACACCGGTATCAATCTCATCGAAGATGACAGTCGGCATCTCCATTCGACCCGCCATAATGCACTTCACGGAAAGCATAAGACGCGACAGCTCGCCGCCTGAGGCCACTTTAGAAACGGGCTGAGGCGTTTGATTCTTATTGAAACAGCATATAAACTCCACAGAGTCCTGGCCGTCGGCAGCAAGCTTGCCTTGGGAGATAGACACCTCAAACCTCAGATTAGGCAGACCCAGCGGCGAAGCAGTGGACATCAGCAATGTAGAGAAAGCAGTGGCAGCCCGGGCACGCCGTTCGGAGAGTTCGTTAGCCTTCATCTTAAGCTGGCGTGCCTTCCGGCGAGCTTCCGCTTCCATCTCGGCGAGGTCAGAATCACCGCTACCCACAGAGTCAGCTTGTTCGCGCAATGACTCCCGTAGTTTCACAAGTCCATCCTTCTCCGAGATCTTGAAATATTTCTCCGCTTCATACAGCTGGTTCATGCGCTTTGAGATACGCGAAAGGCGCGACGGATCAGCATCCACCGAATCATAATAATCCCTGAGAGTCTCCGCAATATCCTTCAATTCTATATTCACCTGCTCGATTCGCTCCATGATTTCAGCGTCAGAATCAGGAGATGAGAAGAGCGAGAAATCAACATGACGCAGACTGTCGGCCGCTTCGGCAAGCGAAGCGAGCACAGAGGATTCAGAAGCATCCAGCAGAGAATAGGCAGAGCCGAGACGTTCGCGAATATCATCGGCATCACTGAGGATATCAAACTCCTTCTCAATGCTTTCCAGCTCTCCCGGTTTAGGATCGAGTTTGTCGAGTTGTTCCAGCTGAAAAGCTATGATAGCCATATTGCGCCGGTCAGATTCCAACTGTTCGCGGCGACGCCGGATGGCAGAATGCAGGCGTCGATACTCATTAAACTCCGCATGGTAGGCTTCAAGAAGAGAATCATTGCCCGCAAAGGCATCGATCACCTCCAACTGCCTGCGTCCCTGCATCAGAGAATGAGTGGAATTCTGAGAATGGATATCGACAAAAAGCGGCACCACCTCCGAGAGCACCTGAAGATTGACCGGGGAATCATTGATAAAGGCACGCGAGCGTCCGCTTGCCGACACTTCGCGGCGCACAATAGTCTCCTCCGGATCCCACTCAAGCTGGTGAGATTCGAAGAGAGCCCTGTGCGAAGGTGACGGATTGGAGAAACGCGCTTCGACCACCGACTTAGCGGAAGGATCGGCAATGACACGGGTATCCGCCCGGGCACCGAGCAGAAGCGAGAGCGCACCCAGCATGATAGATTTGCCGGCGCCAGTCTCACCCGTAATAATAGAAAGGCCCGTAGGGAAATCCAGCCGGAGCGAATCAATCAGGGCATAATTTCTTATAGAGAGACGTGAAAGCATTTTCTTATAGAGAGACTTGGAAGCATTTAGAAAAAATTATGGATTAAGAAGATCTGCAGACCTCCTCCCATAAACAGGATCAGACCATGTATCAGGACACATGGGCTAATTTTGATCAGGATTCTTAATCTTCATGAGTCGTTCGGTGTCGGTGGGATAAGCACGGCGCAATAGTTCGTAGACTTCATCCCGCTCCGACTGCGGAGCCTTTGAATAGACATTCACCAGTTCATCAAGCTTAGAATCTCTGAATATGGACAGAGCCACCGACATAGGAGCATTATCATAAACCGTGCCGATAGCTTTAATAGCCTCGGTGATCGCCGCCCGACCTTTGTCGGGAGATGTGACCATTTCGTCGAGTCCTTTACGGTGATACTCATAATTCATCTTCCTTATGGCCGACGTATTGGCATCGGTGTAGGAACTGAGTACCGCCGCACGGTTTTTCGTATCCTCAAATGTGCGCCATCCGATCTCACCCAATGATTGCGCCTGCTGCACGATAGAGGCAGCTTTATCAAAATACGGCTGGCCGCCGTTAGGCGAGAAACTATCGAAATCGAGAGCAAGGAAGAGATAAGCATAATAATTGAGAATTGCCGTGAGATTACTGTCAAACGAATTTTCGCTGAAGATAATCGGATCTCCCTCCCTATAGTCAAACTCAATTCGAGTGTCCTTGAAATTGAGTAGCGTTGTGGTGTAAGTACTGTTATACACCGGTCTGGAGAGCTGCACCTGCACATCCCCCTTTATTCTGTCAGAGTCATACTCCTTGACCGTAAGGAAGAAGCGGCAGTCGATTCTTTCATTCGGAGCAAAAGTGGCGTTGGTCCATTTAGTGTCATTGAAATACTCCGTAATAGATGATTGCAGAGTCTCAAAGACACTCTTGTTGGTGCCTTCAATCTGAGAGCTATTGACCTCCACCTGGCAATTCAATTCCTGAGCGGAAACCACACCGCCCCCCGCCAACACGAAAGCAGCCCCCAGGGCAATTGACAATTTCTTCATGACTAAAGAACGTAAGAGAAGGCTATAACATTATATATCTACCTGACTGAGATGAATCTGCAGAGTTATCAGTCTGATCGGAATAATCAGGTCAGTCTGAAGCCTCAGAGTAACCGGAGGATATCACGGGCCACTTCATCCTTACTCTTGAGCGGGAAAGCACGCAGAGACCCGTCACGCCCGGCGACAGTCACTTTATTCGTGTCGGTGTTGAAACAAGCACCCTTATCGGTGAGAGAATTAAGCACCACCCAGTCAAGATTCTTATTCTCGAGTTTGCGGAGTGCATTCTCAAGACCATGGTCAGACTCAAGAGCGAACCCTACAGTCACCCTACCCTCCTTACGCGAAGAGAGAGTGGCAGCAATATCCGGATTGCGGACCAGACGGAGTTCCATCTCCTCAGTCTTCTCCCTTTTAATCTTCATATCGGCCACTTCTACAGGAGCATAATCAGCCACGGCAGCGGCAAATATGGCAATATCACAATCCTCAAACTCCGTCTCCGCAGCCGCAAGCATCTGGCGGGCAGAGACCACATTGACCACCCTCACATTGTCAGGCACAAGAGACGCATCGACAGGGCCGGCCACTACCACCACATCAGCACCCATGGCAGCAGCTTCACGGGCAAGAGCGAATCCCATCTTGCCACTCGAATAATTACCGATAAACCTCACCGGGTCGATAGCCTCATAGGTAGGGCCGGCAGTGATCAGTATTTTTTTCCCGGCAAGTTTCTTCTCCGCACTCTCAAAATGTCGGTATACAGAACCCGGGGCACAGTCGCATTCCGCTTTATCGGCAGCAGTGAGAAAATACTCCTCAACAGCTTTCAGTATGCCCTCCGGTTCCTCCATCCGACCCTTGCCGCAGAGATGCGAAGCGAGTTCACCGCTCGCCGGTTCGATGATAGAGACCCCGTCGGCACGCAGCGTCTCGATATTACGTTGAGTGGCCGGATGCGCCCACATATCAAGATCCATAGCCGGAGCCACCATCACGTGTTCCTTGGCCGAGAGATAGGTAGTGATAAGCATATTGTCAGCCACACCGTTGGCCATCTTGGCGATAGTAGACGCTGTGGCCGGAGAAATCACCATAAGGTCGGCCCACTGCCCTATATCCACATGCGAATGCCACTCGCCCGTGTTGGCAGTGAAGAACTCACTGATAACCGGTTTTCCGCTCAGCGAAGAGAGAGTGACAGGCGTGATAAACTCCTTTCCATTGGGAGTGATGACCACCTGCACCTCCGCGCCGGCCTTAATGAAAAGGCGCAGAAGATACACCGACTTATAGGCAGCTATGCCCCCCGAGATACCCAATACTATATGTTTTCCGGCAAGACAAGAATTCATCGCTGTTTCTTCCGTTGAGAGTCATACTTGAACTTCAGCTGACGCAGCACATCCTTTGTGTTCTTCGCGAAGTCGCCCTGCATCATCCAATCATAGAAAGAAGGTTCGCGACGCAGCACATCCTTCACAGCCCTGCCCTTATGCTTTCCGAAATTGAAAACCGGCACATCCTTCTCATCCAGCACAATACGGCCCGCAAGGTCGAGATTGCGCCCCGAGGCTGAGAAATCAGAGAGGAAATCCACGTCATTCTTCAACTCAGGATAACGTTCCAACTGTCCGAGAAGCACCTCATAAGTGGCTCTTGTATCGGCCATGGCAGAATGAGCATCCTCAAGATTCTTGCCACAATAGAACTTATAGGCAGCCACCAGCGTGCGTTGCTCCATCTTGTGGAAGATATTCTGGACGTCGATAAACTTACGACCTGTGATGTCGAACGAAAGATTGGCACGATTGAACTCCTCCACCAACAGAGGCACATCGAAACGATTGCTGTTGTAGCCCGCAATGTCACACCCCTCAAAGAGTTCGAGAAGCGACTTTGCAATCTGGGCAAACGTCGGGCAGGAAGCCACATCCTCATCAGTGATATGATGCACAGCCGTGGCTGCCGGCGGGATAGGTATGCCCGGGTTTATACGCCGGCACTTCTCAATAGAGGAGCCGTCAGGGTTAACCTTGACGACAGAGATCTCCACAATTCTATCGTGGGTGATATTCGTTCCCGTGGTCTCAAGATCGAAGAAAACGATCGGACGCTTAAGATTGAGTTTCATCGGAGCAAGTGTCTCAGATATGAGTTGTCACAAATAAAAATCACTCGATGACCTGCATCGGCATCAGGATTACAACCAGATTCTCATCCTCCCCCTGCTCGAGCGGACTGAACACACCGGGCCGGGCCGGGTCGGAAAGATCCAGTTTAAGCATTTCACAAGTCATATTGGAAAGCACCTCCTGACAGAACTGGGCATTAAACCCGATAGTGATAGGATTTCCAGAATATTCGCAGCTGACACGGTCAACGGCAAGAGTGGAATAATCCAGATCCTGGCCCGTGATCTTGATTTCCGAGGCCGAGATGTCAAGACGCACCAGCGAATGATTGCTTGCCAGAAGAGAAGCACGGCGCAGACCGGTGAGGAACGTCTGACGGTCGACAGTCAGAGAGAATGGATTATCCACAGGGATAACTCTGTTATAAGGAGGATAATTGCCCTTTATAAAGCGACAGGAAATCTTGTAGCCATCAAATTCGAAAGAAGCACCCTTAGTATCTGCAACGATATGCACATCCATATCCTCCTTACCGATAAGGCTCTTGATGACCGAGGCCGGTTTGGAGGGCATGATGAAGGAAGTCTTTACGCCCGGGGCAGCCGAAGTGTTGGCATATCTCACGAGTTTATGCGTATCGGAGCTGACGAATGTCACCTTGCTCTCCTCGATATCCCAAAGCACACCCGTCATCATAGGGCGAATCTGCTCAGTGCTGACTGCATATAGAGTCATTTCGAGGGCCCGTCGCACTTCCGACGCCGGAAGAGAGAAGTCGGCTGTGACCTCTGTGTCCTGTTCCTCTTTCTGAGGGAATTCCGCGGGATTGACACCGATAAAATTGAAATGGCCCGACAGATACTCCACATTAACATTGAAAGTATTAAGGTCCACATCAATCACCAGCGGTTGGGAAGAGACCTCCTTGGCAAGCTCCAGAAATCTCTTGGCATTGACAGCGACAGCACCGTCTTCAGATGCATCGAACACCTCGAGCGAAGCAGTGACGACATTCTCCTGATCCGACCCCGTAATGGAGAGCACGTTGTCTTTGACAGAGAGCAGGAAATTGTCAAGGATAGAGAGGGTATTCTTGGAGTTCACGACTTTGGAGACAGCCGAAAGGCGGTCGTACAGAGTCTTTCCGGAGACATTGAATTTCATTATGCAGATAAATTACTGAATGTTTTCGTTAATTAAGCTACAAAGTTAAGAAAAGGAGGTGAGATAAACAAATTTAGGGCAGCCTCAGGAGGGGGATAAAAGAAAGAGGGTGAGTCAAAAAAAAGACTTTGACTCACCCTCCGATAGACAAATCGTAAATTCTTTCTTAGGGAAGATATTACTCGGCTACAACCTCGAATTCCACTTCAGTCACCACATCCTTGTGGAACTTGATAGTAGCGGTGTAAACACCGACTTCCTTAACGGGCTCCTTGATGGAGATAATCTTACGGTCAACCTGATGGCCGAGTTTCTCAAGAGCCTCAGCGATCTGGATAGCGTTGACAGAGCCGAACACAGTGCCTGTAGAGCTTGTCTTAGCACCGATAGTGAGCTTCACGCCTTCGAGAGCCTGAGCAGCAGCCTCAGCCTCAGCCTTGATCTGAGCGAGCTTGTGAGCGCGCTGACGCTGATTTTCGGCGAGCTGCTTGAGGGCAGCTTCAGAAGCGATGACAGCCTTACCCTGGGGGATAAGATAGTTGCGGCCATAACCGTTCTTCACCTCGACAACGTCGTCCTTATAGCCGAGATCGGCTACATTTTCCTTCAAAATAAGTTTCATGCTGGAATTTCTTTTATGTCGTGAATAAAAACGGTTATTTACTTCATGAGGTCGGTCACATAAGGCAGAAGAGCGAGGTGGCGTGCACGCTTCACGGCCTGAGCCACACGACGCTGGAACTTGAGAGAAGTGCCGGTGATACGACGGGGAAGAATCTTGCCCTGCTCATTGAGGAACTTCTTGAGGAACTCAGGATCCTTGTAGTCGATATACTTGATACCAGAGCGCTTGAAGCGGCAGTATTTCTTCTTCTTGGTGTCTACAGTGAGGGGAGTGAGATAACGGATTTCGCTGTTGGATGCCATGATTAGTTCTCCTTTACTTCAGCCTCGGCTACGACAGCCTCAGCGGGGGTTTGACTTGCTTTTTCTGCTCTCACGCGACGACGCTTCTCGGCGTATTCCGCAGCATACTTGTCAAGGCGGAAAGTGAGGAAGCGGATCACACGCTCATCGCGGCGGAAAGCCACGTCAAGCTTCTTGACGATAGTAGGATCGGCAGTGAATTCCAACAGGACATAGAAACCTGTGCTCTTCTTCTGGATGGGATAAGCGAGTTTGCGCAGACCCCAAAGCTCTTCATTGACAATCTCAGCACCATTCTGCTTCAGAACGTCTTTGAATTTCTCTACCGCTTCCTTCATCTGATCGTCAGACAAAACGGGAGTTAAAATGAAAACGGTCTCGTAACGATTCATACGTACTTTGTTATTGAAAATAATTTAATTCATTGGTTTCCACGGGCTTATTCACTTTACAATGAATCGGCTACGCGAAAACCGCTGCAAAATTAGTAATTTCTTCCGAATTACGCAATATCCCAGCAGAAAAAATCTTCCGCTGTATGGCCGGATAAATCTTCAATGGAAGAGAAAAAGGCTGTTGATGAGAAGACGGGGGACTTGGGCGCAAGCGCCCAATGCTGAAAACAAATACTGAATGGTGAATGGTAATTTTTTCAGATTTATAGGCGGCTGAGTCACTAATAAAAACTAAATGATACAATAACTATGCAGCTTTGAAATTATCTTGATTGATATATGCGGAGTTCATAAGTAGCTAAGAAAAATTAAACGATATAATGACTCAGTAGCTTTGAAAGTATCTTAATATGATATATGCGGCTAATTTTGGCCATCTTGACCTTGTCTCTCAGTCGCTTAGCTCGCTAAGCTCCTTTGCTCCGCGGCCAAACTGTCTCAAAATTATCGCGCATCTATCATATTATTAATTGTTCTTAGCTACTTATCTTTTTTAGTTATTCATCATGGAAGAGGGAGAGTTGTAACTAGGGAGAGCTGTAACTAAAGGAGAGTTGTAACTAAGGGAGAGTTGTAACTAAAGGAGAGTTGTAACTAAAGGAGAGTTGTAACTAAAGGAGAGTTGTAACTAAGGGAGAGTTGTAACTAAAGGAGAGTTGTAACTAAG
>JAAVFY010000037.1 GCA_014800515.1 Bacteroidales bacterium | reverse complement strand
TCGTGTTCCGGAAACCGTCATGCATGTGGCGGCTGCTATTCATAACCTTAGATTGGGTGTTAAACTTCCTTTAAAAGCCAAAATTTATCTTACATGATTAAATTTACAACTTCTCTATTGATAACATTCTCCAATATGCCAAGTGGTCAAGAGAATCCATGCTTGTGCTGGATGTGATTCATGACAGAGTTGTGATATATACCGGCAGTCCATATCTTATCGTAAATATAAAGATTTTACCCGGAGTCACTACTATTGGCCGGTTGCTCTATCATCTGGATTATATGAGCAAGGATCTACTTCATGAATCGATCCGACATCTAAAGAATATGACAATTAATAAAAGTTTTAGTGAGATTTCATTGAGGTTGAACCTATGTGTAAAAAATGAAAATACTAATAGAGTGATTCAGAGCCAATTAAACATTATCCAAAACTTAGAGAACGGTAATCCTTGGTTAATATTGTGCCGCATCGCAAATCCAATAAAGCATGATTTATCATATATAAATATTCTATTTACGGAGACTGAAAAAATAGTAGTATATAAATATACAGGAAATAATTTTATAGAAATTAACAATAAAGAAATATATTATTATTCTAAAGACATTCTAAACAATAAAGAAAAAGACGTAATCAGTCTTTGCGCGCGAGGAATGACAACTAAAGAAATAGCATCCTTCCTAAATCTCTCAATTGACGGAATAAAATCACGAAAGAATAATATATTATTAAAACTTGGAGCTTCAAATATTACGGAAGCAGTCTGTATTTCCTTATATTATAATTTGATTTGATAAGTAGCTAAGAATAATTAATAATATGATAGATGCGCGATAATTTTGAGTCAGGTTGGCCGCGGAGTGAAGAAGCCTAGCGAGCTAAGCGACTGAGTGACAAGGTCAAGATGTCCAAAATTAGCCGCATATATCATATTAAGATATTTTCAAAGCTACTTTGTTATTATATCGTTTAATTTTTCTTAGCTACTTATAGGGATAGAAATAAAATACACCCAAAAGGGTGAAAAATTTAATTATCACCTTTTTAGGTGTTGTTGGAAGATCGATATAATGGTAATTTTGCCATAGATTCAAAGCTATCTAAGATTGAAGAAGTTTTTTCAATGATGAAGCTTACTTAAAACCTTTGAAACTATGACAAGTATAAAAAATTATGTTCACATTTGTTTGTTGCTGCTTATACCTTGCTTTTCGTATGTAGAGGCAAGTTCAGCCGCGTCATCTTATCCAAGTGATGTATATGATTCAAGTAAGATTGATTCAAAAGATGAAGAGCTCATTCTTACCAACGATTCTACAGCAGTTATCAATTTATGGCATCAGGCTGCCAGTACTCTTAATGACTTGTATGAGCTTAGTCAGGAAATAGAGGTTACATCTCCCGACAAAGTTGTTAGTTCTATTCGCCAAGCACTGACTAAACTTCGATCGTCAGATGAAACGGAACGAATCAAAGCTTCAATTTTTTTACTTAAAGCCGAGGATGCTTATAAAAAAGATTCGGTTCGCTATGGAATGGTAAAAGAGTTTCTTCCTATTATAAAGAAGGCTACAGATAGGGATAGTGCAGTTGAATCCGAATTACCGGAGATTGTTGTCAAATCGGATGATATAATTGCTACACAAGACGGTTTATCTTTTACACCCAATAAAAAGGTAAAGAATAGTGCATCTACGGGATATGCACTTTTGAATATGATGAATATTCCAATTATAAACATAGACTATTCCACAGGAGCAATCACAACTCTTGCCGGTACCCCAGTAAATGTATTCATTGATTATAAGCCGGCCGAAGTTCAAGATATAGTTGCAATCGCACCAAGTGATGTGATAAGGATAGAATATAATGAACATCCATCTGATGTAAGATTCCTCGGACAAAGAAATGTGCTTAATTTCGTGATTCATAAGTATACTTATGGGGGATATACAAAGATTAATGCACAAGGACGCCTTCTAAATACTAATATGTTTGACTCTTATCTTAAATCAAGATTTACCTATAAAAAGACTACTCACGATATTTATATCGGATATAAATATAATAATTGTAATCATGGAGGAGATAATCTTTTGGAGCAATATAATATAGATAATAATCCTTTTGTCGTAAATCAAAAGGTAGAATCATTTAAGCGAATTCAGAGTGAGTATGCACTTACATATAAACAAAGTTATGAAAGTGATAAGTTTACGTTTATAAATACGATGGGGATAAAACAATGTTATATCAGCTAAACGATAAGAATTCGGGAACCGAAGAATTATCAAGTAGATCTTCACATGGAAATAACTTACACTTAAATTATAAAGGTGTGGGATATATTCAGTTTTCGAACGAATGGTCTGCTCATATTACTCCATCTTTCTCATATTCTTCTTCAAATATAAATTTCAATCTAATCACAGATGAGACTATACTTTCTGCATATAAGATTCAGGATCGTATAATTAATCCATCCGTCAGATTAGGTACCATCTATAGATTCAAGCCTCTCCAGACTCTTTCATTTACCGCGTACTATAACTATTATAGAGCAAAAGTAGATTACAATTCTATTAAAAAGACAAGAGAAATATTATCAACACAAACGACAGCGTTTGACGTATCATATTCATTCCAGACAATGAATTTTTTTATCGTTCCCGAAATAGGTCTGAATCTCTTCAAGGAGAGGGCTAATGAAATCAGTCATACGAATTATTATCCACGTTTTCGGGTTTCATCACAGTTTGTTCCCTCATATCGTAACATTTTTATGTTTGAAGTGAATTATAATTCTCTTTCCAATGGTATTCACGAATATAGTGAGATAATGATGAGAGAAAGTCAATACCGATGGTTTATGGGAAATCCTAATTTAAATATTTTTCGTAATCTTAATGGTGGGTTAACCTATATATTGCGTGCCAAAGATAATCTGACACTTACTCTCGCTACCGGAATCGATAAATGGTTCAATCGAACCACCCCCGTGTTTTTCCCCTTGGATGATATTGCAGGGTTAGTAAGGATATATCAGAATAGTGGTGATTATCTTGCAGCGTGGGGATCTGCAAATCTATCATGGAGACTTTTAAATAATGCTCTTGCAATTAATCTAAAAGCATCATTTACTCATGAGTATTCCACTGGAATTCATCACCTGCATAATAATATTCCTGCAATAAATATAAATGTCAATTATTACTTGAATAATTTTTATTATTCCTGTTTCTATATAAGTCCTAAAAAGTCTCTTGCCACATTTTCTTGTGAGTTGACTAAGCTGCCATCCTCCTATGGAATCTCGGCAGGGTGGGCCAATAATAATTGGAATTTTGAAGTGAGTATCAATAATTTTCTTAGATACAGATGGAATGGTATGACATATACATATTCAGATCCATATTATTATCTTGCCGGCACGAATATAAATGGTGCATATCGTATTGGCATGACTCTGTCAGCTAACTATACCATTAATTATGGTAAGAAAGTATCTCAAAAATCTGAGGCGAATATCATAGAGGATGTTCCTTCTGCGATTAATCGTTATTAATGTTTCAGCAGGCTCCTCCAATACTGCTATGGGATTACAACGGGCAGAATATGAAGAGTGTAGATTGACGGTTATGATAAGAGGAAGACCCCGATCCACATTTTTTGAACCGAGGCCTTACAACGATATATTCATCAGAATTCCCTCTTTTTTTATCAAGCGTACGAGTGCATTCCTCCGAGAAAGAAATTTACTCCGAAGAAAGTAATCAGCACGGTTAGAAAAGCGATAACACCAAAAATATTGAAAAATCTGTCATTGCGGAATATCTTAAGTATCGAAGGATGGACAGCCAAAGAATATACGAGCATAGTAATCAACGCCCACACTTCTTTCGGATCCCAACTCCAGTAAATACCCCAACTCATCTCAGCCCAGACCGCACCTATGAATATTCCGGCTGCGAGCAGAAATAACGCAGGGATAAGTATTACGTGGCCAAGTGCTGTGAGACGTTTCCTAAGCATGTCATCAGATATGAGTAACGCAGTTCCTCCACTCAAAGCCATCATGAGGAATAACGAATAGGCAGCCATAACGCACACGACATGAATACTCAGAAGCGGGGAGGAAAGCACAGGCATCAGCGGACCCATTGACAAAGCTCCTCCGCTCATCGAAGCCACAGCAAGTGCAAGACCTCCTCCAAATATTGACATTCCGGCTGTCAGGAATTCTCGGAAAGAAAAGACAAAACCCATGCCGAGAAGTAGCCAACCCATGAACTGCATAGTTTCGAATCCGTTGGCAAGCGGCAGATGTCCCGTTATGCTCCACCTGACTCCAATAAGTATTGTCAGTAACAGAAACATCAATCCGGCTGCCGTTATCGCCGCTATATTCACGAAATGCAGACCTAATATTTTCTTCTTCCTTATTTTGGAATCAGTATACAAGATACTGACAAAAATAAAAGAGAGACCTACCACGAGTGAAGCAACTGCAAGCCATAGAGCATCCCCAAGTCGAGAATACATTCTCTCGAGATTCATCATGTCTTCGCTGACCGGATCGAGACCGGTGACACGTCTCTGATAGTCGGCGATCAACCCTATCATTTTATCCGCCTCATTCCAGTCATGCGTCATCACACTATGGTTGATATGTCCCAGACTTCTTTTCACCATAAGCCATTCCCCCTCATCCATATCACGCGGAAGATCGGATGCAGGTGTAAGCCACTTAGTCGCTGATGCCTCCTTGACAGGATATATAGTCAGTAATTCCCCTGTCATGAGTCTCGTGACAGTCTCAAACCTCAGGATATCTTCGGCAAACCGTCCGGTGACCGACGGATCAGAAATGTCGAGTCTGCCATCGTTTACGGCTTTCAAGTAATCCTGAAAGGATGCTTTACGTCCGCTGATGCCGAGAATCTGACGTAACTCAGCTTCCTTTACTTTTATCATAGGGGCCTTTTTCCAGGCAGAAAAATCAAAAAGGAAGCCAGCCATAATCTCTGCCGGTTCATGTCCTTGCCATGAAGCATGACCACCTGTAAGAGTCGAGACAAAGTCGGCAGACAAAGACGTAAGTGTCACCACTCTCCCGTCGTGCAAGGCATACAGGCTGCCAAAACTCTCAACCACATTTTCAGGAATCTTCATGGCTTTTGACTCTGACGGATAAATTATCATAAACGATAATATCATCAATACTGCACACGATCCTCTTCTTATCTTACGAAGAGTGAGAAGAGCATTTCTAAAAGCCGAATACGGTTGAAAGAAATACATGATCATCCCCAAAAGGAGCAGACCATAGGCGGAAAAGCTTATCCATGTTCCAGCCACATCTCGTCTGACATTGAGAGTGAACCCATCGCCATCGGAATCTACTGACTTAAGGATGAATTTATATCCTTTCCACTCCACAGTACGGTTGACCGACAAAACCATCTCTTCAGTCTTGTCATTATCTGCAATACAGAATATAGAACGGAAGTCTCGTGGAGTAGACGTTGCGGGATAATATACCGTCTGGTATGCCACTGCAGAAATTTTGAAGGGAAAGGTCAGTGACTCCTGTGCGCCCTCTCCTATAAATTGTGAGGTTGGAGCATCCCCAATACGCAAGTGCACTGTGCCCTGCGAGCCTGAGAAATGTGTTACGGCAGCTCCTATAAGAATCATTAAAAGAGCCAAGTGCAGAATCATCAAAGCCGGCTTTTTCCAAAGTTTTCTTCTGACACACAACACAATGGCCGACGCTCCTACAATCGCCCAAAGCACACACATCGGAACTGATGAATACAGAGCGTCAGAAGCCCCGGAAGCCACGGCCAGCGACAGCAATGCCATCGCGGCCGTGGCCAGGACAAGAAGTATGAATGAAATCATTTTCAAGCCATCATACAGATTCCACAAAACGTATGAGAGCATCACGCTCAGCCTTAGAAAGATTACGGAATTTCTCCACTGTCCAGCGAGCGTCCGAACCATGAGAACCATGCCACATTATGGCCTCCATAGTGTTACGGGCGCGACAGTCATGAAGACGATCTGCATGGCCGGAACATATCATGGAAAGACCTCTACCCCAAAGTGGAGTCGTGCGGCACCATCCTGTGCGGATGTCATTTTTCATTTCAAGTCTATGCTGCACCATATCGGTATAAGGCCATATTTTCTGATGAGGATATCGCGGCAGCCTTGAGTCGCCGTCCTTGAAGAAACCATTAGGATCAGTGAAGATATCATCTCCCGTGGTCCATGATGGACGATGACAAGTGGCACACCCTATCTCAGTAAAGAGTCTCTTGCCGAGCTTCACGTCCTCCTGATCAAGATCACGGGCAGCAGGCACAGCGAGTCCGCGATGCCATATCATGAAGTCAACAAAATCATCATCTGCCATTTCCACCGGCAGCTCCTTGTTCATGAGATAGTTATAAATATCTTTCTCAGGGTCACCGGTCTTGTTCCACTGCGGGAAATATCTGTAGAAATCCTTCTGAACCTCCGGATCCCGGCTCGCGGTCAGAGCATACGTATCAGTCATATAATGATAGCGTCTGTCACCACGGGTCACATTTGTAATATTCCAAAGAGCGTTCACCCCGGCTGCATCCTGAAGAGGGCCGCGGCTGAGAGCATACGTAAAACGCAACGGATGACCCGTTGAACCATAAGTCTTCACCCACTCTCCACCTGCAAAAACAGCAGGATTAAGTCTGACGCCGGCTTTCTCCTGTGAAGCGTATTCAGCCTTGAGATCAGCATCATCGATTGCATCAAGCAGACCCGTTCCATATATTCCTATCGTGCTTTCAAGTCTTATCACTAAATCGGAATAATCGATAGGTTTTCCTCCCACCTCAAGGGGTACATAGAAAGCGTTCTCCGCTATTGTCACCTCAGGATATATCAGCGAATATGTCTCACCATCCGGGAAAGCATTCCCCCACTCATCCGTATAAGGAAGCCACTTGATTTCAATCCCGTTTTCATCAATAGGAGCCTTGAAGGGAGCTACTGCCATGGTCTGAGGCATGCCGGTAAGTGAACTCAGATATGTGTCAGTCCTGTCTGTAAGCACAAGAAGATATCCGTTGCCCCAGTCATTGGCGCGATATCTTTCCATTCTCTTACCGTGACCATAGCCGGGATGACAGGACACACAACTGCTTCTGACATAAAGAGGGCCGAGTCCGTCAAATGGTTTTGTACTCTGATTGAATGTACGCTCGAAGAAATATTCGCCATATTTAAACCGGGCGGTCATACCAGCCTGTTCTACGGCAGGCGTAGGATCCTCGAATGCAGACGCACTCCTGTTGAAAGTAGTTCCCAAAAGGCCACCCGCATAATATTCCTCGCTAAGCTGAGTCTCGCCGGCAGGAGTATCTTCAGATGTGGGATCATAAACATCGTCGCTACATGCGGATAACACGCACCCTATAAGAACGGAGAATCCGAAGCGGATAGTAAAATGGTGTAGTCTCATAATAAAAAATGTTTGGATTAATCTTGATAAGTGAAGGCAAGCCCAGAGCAGAATGCTCTGAACTCACCGTTAATTCAAATATAGTCTAAACCTCTTTACGATGATTCATGATTTTATTTTGAAAGCGCATTCTTTACCTCAGTAAGAACATCAGCCAACTCGGAACAAGCATCAGAAGCTGCCTTTGCAGACGGATCACTGAAATTCTTAACAAACGGAGCGGCCATGGCTGCAATACTCCTTTTAGCCTTGTCAATAGCCTCAGTACATTTTTTGTCAAGGTCGGGATTTTCAGCAGCGAAATATGCATGAAGAGACCGTGCCTCATTGCGACGGCCCTCTATACCGCCCATATAAGCGTTTTCCACAGAGACCATATTGTCATAGAAGTCTGTGATTGACTTGTGGCTGTAAGGAGACTCAATATAGTTTACATCCTCACCGCTATAAGGTTTACCAATTTTCATAGTACCTACCTCATCGGTGATGTCAATACAACCATCGACAATAGCTTCCATCGCATCCGTCCACGAACGATAAGTGCTTCCGGCATTTCCGGCATTGAGCATATTGTCCTTATAAGATCCTCCACTGACAGTGAACGGCCATTCCAATTCTTCATCAACTTTCTCGAGAATCTCCGGAGACACATTGTCCTCACCCGCCCAAGAAAGCAGGAGCTGCCAGCATTTGTTGCGTAAGTCTCCAGCTACTGCGACAGCGTAAATAAGTTCGTTATCAGGAATCATAGAAGCTGCCTTGGGAGCACCGTCAGCGAAGATTATATATTCGATTCCGTGGAAACCGAGCAATTCAGGTCCGAGATGACTTCCTGCCCATACATCACCGTCCTCCGCAGCCATCGCCTCAAGATGAGACGACTGATTCATCTGATTCTGAAGGCCGGTCTTGTCAAGAGGCCATGAGTCAATATGAGGGTCAATACCGAAGTCGCTCGCAGGTCCGAAAAGGAACGCTTCACTCTTCTCCCACCATGCACGTGCAGTGAGAAAAGTCTCGCACACCTTCTTAATATTTTCATCGCTTTTTTCACTCTGCAGAGCTTCAAGTTCTTCAGCAAGCTGGGCTGCATTCTCAGCCAAAGCCTCGTAAGTCGGCAGTACAGTATTGTCAAGATATGAACTTGCGATTTTCTCAAAAGCTTCATTCTTGGCGTCGATAACAGACACCGGATCATCTACCTTGTCGTCATCGCTGCAGGCAGTAAACCCTACAGTCAACAATGCGACCAATGAAATTGAAAGTAATTTTTTTAATTTCATGAATGTTATGTTTATTATTGATTCTTATCAACAGGAAAGATTAGCTACTTATCAAAGAAACCAGCCTGCATACGCCACACCTATTGAAACGGAGGGTTCGTTATTAAACTGTTTCTTAAGGAAAACTTCTGAAAATTCGGCTTTAATCACCACCTGATCCACCGGAAACCAATTTATACCTGCCGCCATACGATTTCGATCAGTCCATTCGTATGAAGGAGTTTCCTTCTCGGGAATATATGCATCATAATATTCGTATCTGGCGAATACGTAAAATTTCTGATCCAATCTTTTGTGTAGAAATCTGAACATATCATAACCGGCCTCAACAGCGGTTGCAACCGCACCCTTACCCACAAATGTACGTTTATATGGAGATGTGCTCGACTGTCCTCGGTTATAGGTGGATATCAAAGAAGCATCGCTGAGATGACCATAGTCGGCGTTTCCTCTCACAATCCAGCCATATCCCTTATATTCGAAATCAAAAGCACCGATAGCCACCGCTCCCTTCACATCCTTGTATTTACCGTTGTCGCTCTGCAGCGTATTATTGAACGAATGTCCGTAATATCCGCTTATACTCAGACGCAGTCCCGGTAAAGAAAAATTGTCAACTCTTGCGGCGACAGCCCACTTATTGCCGGGAGTAAATTCAAAAGGACTTGCCTGACCTCCCTTTATCCAGTTTTCCTTTGAAAAGAGACTGCTGTTGAGGCCTCCGAGAGCCATAAGCTCATAACGCCAGTCTCCTGCCTGACCCCATAGGCTTAAACCTGTCTGATGCCAGGTACAAGGCATGATCTGATTCTCCCCTTCCGGACGGAAAACCGTGAAAAATTGTGTTGGAAGATGAGCAGCATTGGTTAGTCCGACCGGTACAACCATATGACCGGCCCTGACATTGAGCTGAGGCATGAAACTTTTCTGAATCCAAAACTGCTCGAGGGCCACCTCGCCGCCACGTTCCACCTCTTGTTCAAACTCTCCTACCTCTTCTTGCTCCATCTCCACAGCAGCTTCAACACCACCATGTTCAAATTCTATCTCAGAACCCATACTCCACCCTTTTCCGAAATCGAAACCGAGCATGATAACAACGTGGGGAAGATCAAAACGACCGTGTCCCTTTGCATCTTTATAATCGGCAGCATGGCTATATCGATTCACATTATCGCTGAAGAAATTTCTCGTATAAGTCACCTCTCCATACCCTCCAAGACTAAGACGCGAAACGAAACTTCTCTTGTGTGAAGTTGTGTCAGGTTTCTGTCGGTTTATAGTTGTGGCACCGGTGAAAGCATCGGGCTCAGTCACCGAGTCGAAATCCGGACTCGCGGATGCTGAGACAGATGAAACGAACACACTTAGTGTTACAGCCGTAGAAAGAAAGATAGAAGTAAAAATAGATTCTACAATAGAATGACGCATGACAGTTTGTGTTAGACGATGCAAAATTACTATCTCTCGTCTACCACCACAATACCGTCACTTAGGTATAATATTTTCTTAATTACCTACATTATATTAGGGAAAGGGCTTACGACGAAAGTTAAGGGCTTAAGCATGCCGGAAAGACAGCATCACATTATGTCCGTTATTCTCAAGAACAGGATCATACAAGCGCGCAAATCCCTCATACCTCCGTTCTATCTTTTCAGGCTGCCGTTGGAAAAGACAATTCAATCCCATGCAAAATCCGTCATGCTTCCACATACTTTCCCCACTTACCACCCCGCCGATGTTGGTTATCACACAGCCTACCCGTGTTGAAAAATTACAAATGCTCTATTTACAAAAGGAATGAATATATATTATAAGGATTCTACTACGCCTGCGAATGATACCGCAAGCGGCATCTGCTGAAAACAAATTAGACACACTAAAATTCAGTTTCGCCCTAATGCAACTATTTCCAAATGCAGCTACTTCCACATGCAGCTCCGGCCTTCTCCAATTTTTCAGGGCACTGCTTTTCTCTCAAATATATATATATCAAATATATAAAGAAAGAGGCCGGAGCATTTGCTTCGGCCTCTTGTTAAGGTGGCGATTACCTACTCTCCCGCTTTCGCAGTACCATCGGCGTGATAAGGTTTAACTTCTCTGTTCGGAATG